>NZ_JANOJV010000067.1:0-7069 GCF_031418915.1 Chamaesiphon sp. VAR_48_metabat_135_sub
GTGCCTTGTTCCTCAGCGTACTCCTGAATAAACCGCCCCGACTGCACGAACATCCCACCCGAACCGCAAGCCGGATCGAGCAATTTACCGCGCCGAGGTTCGACGATCTCCACCATCAGCCGCACCACCGAATCCGGCGTGAAAAACTCCCCCCCACCTTGCCCTTCCGCCAAGGCAAACTCAGCCAAAAAGTATTGATAAATCTGCCCGAACATATCCCCCGTAGCATCGGCGGGAATATCCGAGAAATTCTTGAGTAACCGCTTGGGAATACTTTTATCCTTATCGCTCACCAACCGGAAATACTCATCCTGGGGCAATACCCCCTAGAGTTCCGGCTTATAATGCTCGATCGATACCATCGCCTCCTTCAAAGCCTGAGCGATGTTTTCTTCCTCTGGTAGAGCCAATAAATCGTCATACCGCGCATCATCGGGCAGATAGAACCCACACTTCTCTAGGGCAATCTCCGCGATCGACTTTTCCCGTCGTCCGCCTAATAGCTTCTCATACTCCTGCTGAATCTCCGCCTCATACTGACGGTACTTATTGTCAGCAAACTTGAGGAAGATCAGCCCCAATACAGGCGTGGCATACTCACTCGATTTTAGATCGGAGTTTGCCCGCAGCGTGTCGGCACTCTGCCACAGATTCGCTTCTAATTTTTTCAGTTCGGCTGGAGTCAAAGTCTTAGAGTCTCAGTAGGGAGCGGGGACTCTATATTTTATCGGATTTTGAGGCGATCGCCGCACTTAGTTAGAGTCTCAAGATTTCGATCGGCAAACTATGAAATTTTGGCGTAGCCTGGTGAACGATCGTCATACAAGGGTTTTAGCGATCCGGTATTCACCTGATATAATTGGTGTGTAATGGATAGATCCTCTACCCTATGTTCACTGCTGAAGTCTTCCAAAATCCCTACCTCCCCCAAGGTGCTAGAGAAGTAAATGCCATCATGACAATTACCACTAGTGGTAATGAGGGAGTAGCTGTTGCAGCACCTACAAATCAACGCTTATTTGGAATTATTTGCGATACATCCGGTTCGATGGGTGGAGCGAAGATGATTGCAGCCAAGGATGCCATTATCAAAATTATTAATCTGCTCCCCACTGATGCAGCATTTTTTGTCGTTACGGGGGCGGGTCGATCGAAATTATTAGTACCATTAGTAAATGCCGTACCTGAAAATAAACTGCGCGCGGTTAGTCAGGTCAAAGAAATTAGTGCTAACGGGGGGACATTAATGTCTACCTGGCTGCAAACTGCCTTGGGTGAATTTAAGAAGATGCCCCAAGCAATTTGTCAAGCTTTATTACTGACAGATGGACAAAACGATCCTAGCGACGGACAAGATTTAGCTCGCATTTTAGATGAATCTGAAGGTAAATTTCAGTGCGATTGTCGCGGGGTAGGTACAGATTGGCAAGTATCTCAATTACAGCAAATTGCCGCAAGATTATTAGGTACCACTGATATTATCGCTTCTCCCGACCGCATCGCTGATGACTTCCAAGAAATTCTTACCAAAGCAATGGGAAAAACGGTGAGTGATGTCAGTCTGAGACTGTGGAGTCCAGTGGGTGCAAAGGTGTTGTTTTGCAAACAGGTAAGTCCCGAAATCGTCGATGTGACTGGCCGTGCGAAGGTTGTGAGCGATTCTCTTCCAGAGAGGCTACGCCAACGCATTGTAGACTATCCCACAGGTGCTTGGGGAAGTAATGAATCCCGCGATTATCATTTCTGCATTCAAATTAATGCAGGTAATGTCGGTGATGAAATGTTAGCTGGCAGAGCGAGTTTAATTACTCAAACTAACGGACAAGAAACCAAAATTACCGAAGCCAAAATTCTCGCCACCTGGACGGAAGATGAAGCCAAAACCGCTAAGATCGATCGACGTGTTGCTCACTATACCGGACAAGCTGAACTCGCACAATCTATTCAAGAAGGTTTAGAAGCTAGAGCGCAGGGCAATATTGAAGTAGCTACCGTCAAACTTGGGAAAGCAGTCAAACTCGCACACGATTCTGGTAACGAAGCAACCGCCAAATTACTTCGCTCCGTCGTCGATGTTGAAGATGCCGCTGCTGGTACAGTCAGAATCAAACGCACAGTTGCCAAAGAAGATGAAATGATGTTAGAGACTCGATCGACCAAAACGGCTAGAATTCATAAGTAGGGACAGTTGAAAGTTGAAAGTTGCGTTGCGCGCACACCTTTGTTCCCCGACGGTTTGCGAAAAGTGCGGTCTTGGGGTTTCCCCTGTCTTGTCTCACCTTTTTTGACGGGGAACCCGTCCAAAGGTGAGCCGCAAGTAGAGCACCTTTTCAAGACAGCGGCGTTTTTATGTCTAGGGGAACCCCCGAATAAAAAAGCGGCGCAGTGTGGTCGGGTTCCCCGACCATACAACTGCGACAAGACAACGACTTTGGCGGCGAATCAAGACAGTTGAAAGTTGAAAGCGAGGTTGTTAGGGTGGGGATTTAATATAAAAGCGACGAGCAAATATTTGCTCATCGCTTTTTTAGTTGGCAGTTTGACACGATCCTTCAATCTCCTATAATATTGCGATCTCGTTGAAAGATAATTAATAAATATAGGATTCAAACCAGTCGTAAACTCGGTCGAGTTCTGGTAAGCTAACTAAGCCATATTGCCAGAGGATGATCGGTAAGCTGTGATAATCTGACTGAGATTGCTTGAGAGCTAATTGAACAGAATCATTAGATAGATTCAGATTTTGACGCAGAAAGTTGACAACTTGAGGGATATCGTGTTTTGACATGAGACCTTAACTCTTGCATGAATTTGGATGGGTAATTTATTGATGAGATATATTGAATAGAACACTAAATCTAGAAGCCATTTTTCATCAGATGACGAATGACGTTATCTTTGACAATTAACTGCCTAGAGATTTCGACAAATAGTTCGCGGAGTTGATCTGCTGAAAGATTGAGCGTATTTAGCTCAATTGTCCGCATACTAAATTGCTGTTCCATTGATAGTTCAAAGCATTCTGGTGACATAATGTGACTCCAAATTGACAATAAATTTTTTGATGCAGATCGATATAAATCGATTTTCCAACCGCTCTAAGCATTGCGTGCCATTAAGCCCCATAGGTAGATAGCTAACATCGCACCTAATACAGAGATTGCCAGTCCAGGAATACTCAAACTGGTGGCGACAATTTGGATACTTCCCGTTGAGATAAAGCTGTATAAACTACCACCGATAAATGCACCGATGACTCCCAAGATAATTGTGGATAGAATGCCGCCACCCTGATAACTAGGGTAGATAGCTTTAGCAATTGCACCAGATAATAAGCCGAGAATTGTCCATGCGATGAGGTTCATAACGATCTCCTTTAAGTGAATTATTTCTTGATGGGTGAGGATTGAGGATTATTCCTACTCCTTCCCTTCCATACCACCAGAATATTCGGTTAGATCGGAAAATGAATCTCCCAAACGAGGTAATTACCTAGAATCAAAAGTAATAAGTACGTCCCACGATTTCCAGCTAATTCCCTTCAAAAGTCAATATTTCACCGATTTTACCCTGGGTGTTGGTTACAAAATTTAGTGTTTTGCATTCTAGATTTCGATGTTAATGAATTATAAAATAGACATCAGAAAAATGGGTATATGTCTAAATATTCAGCGGAGTTAACACTTTAGATAGATGAATAATTAGATCGACTGGCTCTATGTTTATAGATGTAGACAAAAACAATTTACAAAATTGAAGGAGTTCAACATGGAAAAGCTTGGCACTGACAGAGATACTTATGATGCTCATATTATCCCCGCTGAGACTGCTGCCAGAAAAGAGCGCGAAGGTGATGATTATAAAAAGATTCCTGAAGGCAATCTAGAGGGAGGAGCAGCCGTAGATAACGAAGGTTTACTAAATAATTATGCAGTCGAGCCAGAAATGTACTATGAGAATCCTGGTGATGCAGAGCAAGAGACAGAGCCAGGAGAGTAGATGTATGCAGATTAACTAGAGCAGATTGAGAACCAGTGTAGTATTTTGGGAGCGATCGATAGTGATATTATCGATCGCTCTTTTGCATTGTAGTCGTCATCCTTTAGATAGATAAATTAAATATATTTTCTCTTTCAATAGTAGGACAAATATTAAACTTCGAGTCTGTCGATCTTCAGACTATAGGTTGATTCGCTGCACTATGGATTCGCGATAACTTAAAGGCATCAACACGAAAGTAAAAACAAATTACTTTCAATATTAACGGAAAACCCAAATGAAAATTTCTTCGTTCTACAAACAAGCTATTCGGACAGTTCAATTCTCAATAGCCGCCCTGATTTGTAGCGTAGCTCTCAATTTTGGCACTGCTGCTCCTTCTCTTGCGGCTCAATTGCAAGTAGCGCCAACTCCTCATCTAGCCCTATTTGGTTGGGGTGAAAAAGCTGAAGGTAAAGCCGAACAACTTGTTGGCAAAGTTCAAGCTAAGACTGGTCAGAAAATTGAAGGCACAGCTAAACAGATCGATGGGCGTGCTAAATACGATCTCGGCCGCGTAGAAGATGGGGCACAACGTACTGCCGACAAAGCAGGCAAAATGGCTAAAGAAATGAAAAAAGGCACCGATAAAAATCTCAGTAAAGCTGGAGATTCTATGAAGGATACTGCCAACAATATGGTCGATGGCACTAAAAAAATCATCAATAACTAAGCTGATATTTTCTACGGCACGATTCGTCCGTGTATCTTCGGCTGTGCCGAATCGATTTCCCTTAATTTATCAACATTTACTGGAGCAAATATTATGTCTTTCCGTTCTTTGTTTTCAATGTTTACCGTTCTCGTCATTTCTGTTGCCTTACTCCTCGGATTGGCTGTGACTCCGACCATGGCTGGATCTAGTAGTGTTACCAAAGGTGTAGAACAATTGCCTCAAATCGATGCTGAGGCGGGAAAAGTGGCTGAAAAATCCGCGCCAATGGGACTCGAAGAAGTCGAAGCCCGCAATGAAGGTGGTCTGAATGAAATCCAGGGTTCTGCGGACGCAAACAAAATGCACAAAGCTGATACTTCTAAACCAGGCCCTGCAATAGCGAAGAAAATAGATAAAGCACTTGAAAAAGTTACTAAATAGTCTAGTTTACGCTCACTGGGGTAATTGTGAAGCCTCTATCTCACTTTTACCCCAATCTAAGTATCTACTAATAGGTTAAAAAATATCATGGCAACCAGAACAATTAATATCGGACTAAGCGATCGCGAACGTGAAGGTTCGATTGGCATCCTAAATGCCGCTTTATCTAATGCTTACCTTCTACTAATTAAAACTAAAAAATATCACTGGGATGTAGTTGGGCCACAATTTATGACCTTACATAAGTTATGGGAAGAACACTATCAACTGCTCTCTCTCAGTGTCGATGAGTACGCAGAACGAATTCGCATGTTGGGTGGCTACCCCGTCGGTACTGCGGCTGGTTTTTTGAAATACGCTACCCTGAACGAAGATCCTGGAGATATCCTCAATGCAACTGAAATGGTAACACGGCTAGTCAACGATCATGAAGAAATTATCTGCGGTTTACGATCGGCAATAGATAAATGTAGCGATGATTTTCATGATGTTGGTAATGCTGATTTCTTAACTGGACAAATGGAACAACACGAATCGATGGCTTGGATGTTGCGATCGTTTATTGAAGGTGAATCTGTCCAATCTAATGGTCAAGTTCCTAGCGTTTCCGCTGTCGGCATTCCCGCTGGAGTTTAACTTTCTTTAACCTAATCTTTGTCGGGTAGTCAATATTCACAGGAACCGTAATATGCAGAAAACATTGAATTCGATTGAGAACTTACTTACCAAAAGCCTTTGGGCATTTGCACTGGCAAGTTTAATCTTTGCTGTAAGTTTAGTCATCCCCCAGCCCAGCGATGCAGTAACTCCAGTCAAACAGGCTGCTCCCGATGTAATTCAACCATTTGAACTAACAAAACCCGCAACCACCAGATCGGAAGCATATGACGATATTGCTAAACTAAACAACGATCCCAAAGCACTAATTGCTGCTGAAAATAAAGAAGAGCAAGCTGAAGAAAAAGTATATGCAGCACAACAAAAAGCTACAAAAAGTGTGTGGAATAAATAAGTAGATCTAGCAAGATCGATAGTGATTAACGCAATTACCATGCTGCTTAGGACATAAACCCGACTCTTTGATGAGTCGGGTTGGCAGTAGCCAACCTCGATCGGCCTAATCACCGTGGCGAGCGTCATAGTTTAAAATGGATGTGTATATGGCATTAATTCTCTCAGTTTAGATAGGTGTTATTTTGGAAAAACCGATTCGGATTGCGATCGTTGAAGACCATGAATTGACCCGGATCGGGCTAGAAGCGGCTCTGAAACGTCGCGATGGAATTGAAGTAGTCGGCGATGCTGCCAATGGTTATCAGGGTCTAAATCTACTAAAAACGACCAAACCCGATCTGGCGATCGTGGATATCGGTTTGCCAGACATCGATGGGATCGAAATGGTGCGGCTATTTCGGGAAAATCAGGGCGACAACCCCATCCCAACCAAGATTTTGATGCTGACCATGCACAAGAACGAAGACTCCGTGATGGCGGCATTTGCCGCCGGAGCGGATGCTTACTGTATGAAAGATATCAATATTGATAAACTCGAAGAAGCCATTCGATCGACTCATCAAGGCAATCCTTGGATCGATCCGACGATCGCTAGTATCGTACTCCAGCAACTACGCAAAAATAGTCCTCCATCAGTATTAGAAAAACAAAACACCACCCAGATCAAAGGATTGGATGAAGACTATGCTGATATCGTCGGTAGTGCGGGATTAACCGATCGAGAAATTGATATTTTAAAATTAATCGTTGGTGGTTGCAGTAATGGAGAAATTGCCACGCAGTTATTTGTCACTGTGGGGACTGTCAAAACTCACGTTCGGCATATTTTAAACAAACTCTGTGTAGACGATCGTACCCATGCTGCAGTTTTGGCTTTGCGCGGCGGCTTAATCGAATAGGTATTGCCAATTATAATACCGA
>NZ_JANOJV010000068.1:0-12456 GCF_031418915.1 Chamaesiphon sp. VAR_48_metabat_135_sub
GCCCTAATTCTACCGGTTCCCACGGATCAGCAGCACCCCAAATCGCGATCGCCGGACAGGATAATTGGGGTAATAGATCTTCAGGCAATGGTCCCCAAGAATAAGCCGTAAAGTTCAAAAATACTTCTGCTGCGCCAACATCTTTGGCTGGAGCCATCAGGATATCGATTAGTTCCTCACTGACAGCTTCTGGTCGATAGTAGGCTTGCAATAAAATGTTGCGAACGACCTTGCGTTGAGCCAACCGATCGAAGAAAAAATTACCAATCGCTGGTATGTTGAGAATAGACTGGAGGACTGGTGTGCCCCAACGACGATACCAAGGCATATCGACTCGTTTGCGATCGTGCAACAACCGTAAAGAGCAATTGAGCAATGCGACCCCTCGGACAGCTGCTGGATTTGTGACCGCAGCTTGCAGCGCGACAATACACCCAATCGAATTACCAACCAAAATTGTCGGAGTGCCAATTACTTCCCGACAAAAATCAACAACTAACTCGCCCCAAGTTTCAAAAGTATATTCAATTTCTGCTCCAGGTTTTGGTTTAGCAGAAGCTCCAAATCCAATTAAATCGATCGCGTAACATCGACAATTTTCAGCTAGTACATCAATATTTTTGCGCCAGTGTCCGACCGAAGCACCAAAGCCATGGATGAGTAATACGGCTGCTCCCGTCGATCCAGCAGTCCGATAATTAATCTGATATCCACGCCACATCCAAGTCGAATTTGCAGTGGTCATCATGATCGAAGTCATAGATTAAAGAATATTTTTCAGCAAGATTATTCTAACGCGATTCTTCATGACAGAAGCGGCGTTAACGATATTGACAAAAAATATGTGCTTGACGATCTCACATCCTGTTCTAAATCGCGATAAACTATAATATTGCTCTCTTGTTCTCAGAATTTTATGTCGCTGCCGATCGTTGCTATTATAGGTCGTCCCAATGTGGGTAAATCCACACTCGTCAATCGTTTGGCGGGCGCACGGGAATCGATCGTGCATGATGAGCCAGGAGTTACCCGCGATCGTACATATCGTCGGGCATTTTGGCAAGATCGTGAGTTTGTGGTTGTAGACACAGGCGGGCTTGTGTTTGATGATGATACGGAATTTCTCCCACTGATTCGCGAACAGGCGATGACGGCCCTTGCACAGGCTAGTGCGGCGATTTTCGTGGTGGACGGACAAGAAGGAATTACTGGCGGAGATCGGGAAATTGCTTCCTGGTTGCGCGTTCAGCAAGTTCCGATCTTTTTAGCCGTCAATAAGTGTGAATCGGAAACCGTTGGTTCGCTCCAAACTGCTGATTTTTGGCAGTTAGGTATTGGCGAACCTTATGGGATATCGAGTATTCATGGTAGTGGTACTGGGGAATTGTTAGACGAATTAATTCTCAATTTACCTGTCATTGATGAGGTCGATGAACCAGAAATTCGGATCGCGATTATCGGACGACCAAATGTTGGTAAATCTAGTTTATTGAATGCTTTCCTCGGTGAAAATCGGGCGATCGTCAGTCCAATTTCTGGAACTACTCGCGATGCGATCGATACCGTAATTACCCGCAATAATACCAATTATCGGTTAATTGATACTGCGGGAATTCGGCGCAAGAAAAACGTCGATTATGGCCCTGAATTTTTTGGGATTAATCGGGCGTTTAAAGCGATCGATCGTTGTGATGTAGTGCTACTGGTCTTAAATGCGATCGATGGCGTTACCGAGCAGGATCAAAAACTGGCTGGGCGAATTGCCGAAGAAGGGCGTGCTTGTGTAATCGTTATCAATAAATGGGATGCTGTCGAAAAGGATTCCTATACGATTTATGATTATCAAGATCAGTTAAATAGTCGTCTCGCTTTTACCAATTGGGCAGAAAATATCTTCGTCAGTGCGTTAACTGGACAACGTGTTGATAAGATCTTAGAAGTAGTCGATCGAGCAGTCGAACAACACCGTCGTCGTGTTAGTACTGCAACGATCAACCAAGTACTTGAGGAATCGACATCTTGGCACAATCCCCTCGTTACTCGTCAGGGTAAACAGGGTAAAGTCTACTATGGTACCCAAGTTAGTGCTCAACCACCGACGATCGCGCTATTCGTCAACGACCCTTCGCGGTTTAATGATAACTACCGTCGTTATATCGAAAACCAGTTTCGGACTCAACTCGGATTCGCAGGTACTCCCCTTCGCCTCCTCTGGCGCGGGAAGAAGCAACGCGAAGGCGAGAAAATTGCTAACCGCGCAACCAGAGTTAAGACGATGAAATAGCCTAAAACCTGCGGAGATCTTTACCCCACCCCAGCCCTCCCCTTGTAAAGGGGAGGGAGCAAAGCCCCCCTTTATAAGGGGGTTGGGGGGTAAAAGCTTCAAACGAAGCTAAATAACTCTGAGTGGTTCACTTTCAACTTTCAACTTTCAACTCTCAACTCCTAGATGGATCTACTCCGCTCGCTACCCATTGGATTATATTTAGAACAGCCAATCACCTGGTTGCATCGTCTCGATCCTAGAGTTAAACTCGGCTGGTTGGTGAGCTTTTTGCTAGCTCCAATTCTCGCTAGTGCGATGTGGAAATTGAGTTTAGTCGGATTGTTGGTAATTGTCAGTATCCTAGCTGGTATCCCCTGGCGCGCACTCAAACAGCAGATGGGTTGGTTATTACTAGTTGGTGGCGCAATTTTTCTGGTGGGGATCTTCTCGCCAGATAGTATCAATGTTACCCATCAACTCCGATCTCCCCCTGATACCGGACTAGAAATTGTCCAACCTTATCAATATGTATTATTTAAAATTGATGCTGGTGGACTCCATTTCAAAATCACCAAAAAATCGCTCGATAATGCAATCTATGCTAGTAGTCTGATCTTTACTTTGGTCTACAGTACCACTGTTTATCTACTTACTACTTCGCCAGAAGAAATTACGACTGGATTGGAAAGTTTGATGTCTCCCTTGCGTCGTTATAAGGTTCCGGTAACGGAGATTGCTCTCACACTTACACTTGCTTTGCGATTTATTCCGTTGGTATTAGAAGAGATTCAAAACTTAGTTCGATCGATCTATACTCGCTCGATCGATTGGCAAAAGTTAGGAATAAAAAATAGTGCTAAAGTTTGGCTGACTGTCTCAGAAAAACTATTAGAGAATCTGCTAAATAGAGCCGAGCAAATCGCGATCGCCATGCAGGTACGCGGCTTCACAACTCCTAACACCCACAAGGTTGAATGGCATCAATTAAAGTTAGGTAAAGCTGATTTTTTTGCAATGGTATTTCTATTCATCTTTTGGGCTGCTAGATTTATTGTCGGTCGTCAATTTGTGTGAAAAGTATCATTCACGGGACTGTGGCTGGCTTTGTTTATGCTGGAAATTCCTGCAACCTATAGAAAATGGTAAAACAAATCCGCCCACCCCAAAAAATAACTCTGGGTTGGGCGAGTTCAAATTAAATAACGTGAGTTTCTCCTTACGGAGAGGCTACGCCAACGGGTTAAGGATATTGGCTTCGTTCTTTACCCGCCCGCGACTGAAGTGCGGTGCTCGCAGATCAAGTCCACTAAAGTGGACTAAAGATTAGCCAGTCCACTTTAGTGGGCTTGATCTATTAGCCTGGGGATTGATCCCCAGGTGGTGTAGAGCGGAGCTAGGAATGAGCACATGGAGACCTTAACCCGTTGGCGTAGCCTCTCCGTAAGGAGAAACTAACGTTAAATATCTAGCTTCGTTTTAATTGACAGTATAAACAAAGCCAGCTACAGATCCTAATTAATTATCAATTATTAGTTATCAAAGTTTTGTATTTACCTCTTCCTCTCAAAAATCGAACTGGCTCAGAAATATTCGATCGATTATTTAGACACGATCGAATTGCTACCTTATTAGAAAGCCCAGTTAACAATTCCACTCGATCTGTATTGACAAGATACTCAATTTGTGCCGGATTGCCACAAGTTATTAACCAACAACCCCAGATTTTCACCCCAGGAGTCGGGGAAATTTTAGATTGTTTGCGGGGCTTATTATCTACTCCAAATAGTCAAGCAAGATTGGATTTACCAGCCCATCTACCTTTTACTGGTGGCTGGTTGGGATGGTTGGGATACGAACTCGCATGGGAAATCGAACAACTACCACAGCGACTATTAGATCCATTACCGTTTCCTGTCGCTTATTGGTATGCGCCCAGTGCCTTTGCTATTTTAGACCACTGGGAACAAGTATTATATTTATCAGCACCAACAGCCGCAGAATTAGACGATTTAGTCCTTAAATTAGATCGCGATCTTTCTCCTTCGCCAGCACCATCTAGTTCCGCAGATCCAGCCGCAGCAAATCTGCATTTCTTCACATCTGAAGCCCAGTATCAACAAGCAATTCTCCAAGCCCAGCAGTATATTCAGGCTGGCGACATCTTTCAAACTAATTTATCCCTGCGGTTTAGCACCCAAACCAATCTCGATAGTTGGGAAATCTATCAACGATTGCAAAGCATCAACCCGTCTCCATTTGCGAGTTATTGGCAAACACCCTGGGGATCGATGATTAGTTGTTCGCCCGAAAGACTGGTACAATTGGAACAACAGCAAGCCACAACTCGACCGATCGCCGGAACTAGAAAACGCGGTCAAAGTCCAACGCAAGACCTGCAATTAGCTGAAGAATTATTAACAAATGAGAAAGAGATTGCCGAGCATATTATGCTAGTCGATCTCGAACGCAACGATCTCGGACGTGTCTGTCGGTGGGGTAGCGTGAAAGTTGATGAATTACTGTCGATCGAGCGGTATAGTCATGTCATGCACCTAGTCAGTAATGTTATCGGCGAGTTAGATCCTAAGTTTGACTCGATCGATCTAATTCGCGCTATGTTTCCAGGTGGAACGATTACTGGATGTCCGAAAGTGAGATGTATGGAAATCATCGCCGAACTCGAACCATTCCCCCGCAATCTATTTTACGGTTCCTGCGGCTATCTCGACAGGCGTGGTCATCTCGATCTAAATATTTTGATTCGGACATTACTGTACCATGAAGGCACAGTCTGGGGACAAGTCGGAGCCGGAATCGTCGCCGACAGCCATCCCCAACAAGAGTGGCGCGAATCTCTCCAGAAAGCTGCTGCTCAAATTTCTGCTTTGGGTATTATAAGTTAGGGGATAAGCTTTAGCAAATCAGCCATTGCTGAATTCAAGGTTATCCTATTCTCCCCGCTCCCCGCTCCCCGCTCCCCCCTCCCCCCTACTTAATGACTTCCGAAAACTACCTCAACCATCCTACATTTGGCTTGCTCTATCGGATCTGTGTCGTTGAGGAAAATCAAGAACTATTTACCACTCTCTATGCACAGCGAATTTTTTTTCTCGTCGCCAACACTTCTACCGGATTATCCTTTCAACCTGTAACTCGTGCGGATGCTCGTCTAACGATCGATATGCGAATTCTCTTTCTCCGTCGCAACGGTCAAATTAAAGAATACCAAGAATTACAAGCAATGATGCAACAAAATTTTCCAGGTTAGGCAAATTAGTTATTAGGCTTTAGGTATTAGGCTTTAGGCTTTAGGCTTTATCACCTATCCACTATCCACTATCCACTATCCACTATCCTCGATATGTCCATCGCCGATAACATTGAGACTATTCGTCGAGATTTACCAGCCTCTGTCAAGTTGATGGCGGTAAGTAAGTACGTATCTGTAGACCTGATGCGAGAGGCTTATGCAGTCGGAATTCGGGATTTTGGCGAAAGCAAGATTCAGGAAGCGCAGACAAAACAGCAAAAATTAGCCGACTTACCCGATATATGTTGGCATCTCATCGGACACTTGCAGGGGAATAAAGTCCGAAAAGCCTTACAGATATTTGATTGGATTCACTCAGTCGATAGCCTGAAATTGGTACAACAGATCGATCGAGTCGCTGCGGAATTAGCAACTAGCCCCAATATCTGTCTCCAAGTCAAAATCTTACCCGATCCCAATAAATTTGGGTGGACGATTCCCGAGCTGCTGGCGGATTTACCCGAAATTGATACCTGTCAACATCTCAAAGTTAGAGGCTTGATGGCAATTCCGCCATTGGGCTTAAATATCGCCCAAACTCAACAATTTTTCGAGCGGGTACGAGATCTCAGTCAGCAAATTAGCCAACAGAACCGCTCGAATCTCCAGATCTCCGAACTATCGATGGGCATGTCTGGGGACTACCTACCCGCTGTTGCTGCGGGTGCGACAATTATTCGGCTGGGGAGTATCATTTTTGGAGATCGCTACAAACTTTGAAGCTCAATCTTCGACCTAAAAATGTATATAATATGTATACCAACCCATATAATACATCAAAAAACAAATTATCGAGGTATTTATTTAATAGTTGATAAATTCAAAAATTGCTTCAGCAGAATGGCTGAGTTAAGACAAATTCTGTGATACTATTCTCAATGTATTAGGCAGCGATCGTGAATTGTTCTGGCTCGATCGATGAGCAAGCCTATGAAAGCATCATTAGGCAACATTTCACGATAAAAAGCATCTATACCACCACAGGGCGCAGGAGTAGTTAAAGGTGAACGTTTTAAATAAATTCAAAGACTTTATGGGCTTGAATGAAGAGGATTACGGCGATTACGACGAGACAGACGATCATGCTTATCGCGGAGAATACCAGCCACCTGAAGAGCAAATCGCTCAACCAGTTGAAGAAGAACGCCGTAATGTCCGGCGGGCTGGGGAAACACGCAGTGCCACTAAAATCAATAATGTGGTCGGGATGCCCGGTATCATGCATGGAGTATCAGAAATGATCTTGATCGAACCCCGTTCTTTTGAAGAGATGCCACAAGTAATTGACGCTCTGCGCCAGAGAAAGTCGGTCATCCTCAACATGACACTGATCCGTCAAGAAGAAGCCCAACGCTCGGTAGATTTTGTCGCTGGCGGGACTTATGCGATCGACGGTCACTACGAACGGATTGGTGATAATATCTTCCTGTTCACACCAAATTGTGTCCAGGTTAGCACTCCTACCAATATCGTTAATGACGTGGTAGAAAGACAATCACCAACAAACCAGGCAACTCGGAGCACTCGGACTAACCAAACAGTGCCAGCATGGGGCAGCGAACCACTCCAAGTAGCTCAGTAAATTGGCGATTGTGATTGATGGCAACTGTGACAAGTTCGGAGACTTTCACTAACTTATGTCCATCAAATTAGGTGTTATCGGTGGCGGGGTAATGGGTTGTGCAATTGTATCCCGCCTACTTGCTCAGGGTACTTATCAAAGTACCGATATCCTCATCAGCGAACCGACACTCTCACAACGAGAACTGCTCCAGCAAGAATATGGAGTGCAGGTAACTGATGACAATAATTTGGCGGCAATGGCTCCAGTATTATTACTGGCAATCAAGCCGCAGGTTTTCGATAAAGTTGTGGCAGACTTATCTCAAATTAATCCCGCACAGTTGGTGATTTCGATCCTGGCAGGAGTTAGTATTGCCCAACTAGAACGCGCATTTCCCGTTGGCGAAGCCTCTCAGAATGAGAATCGAGCCGTAGTCCGCGCCATGCCAAATACGCCAGCAACAGTAGGGATGGGGATAACGGCAATCTCGGTGGGGACTTATGTTCGGGCGGAACAATTAGATGTGGCTACGCAAATTTTTCAAGCTGTTGGGGAAGTAGTAACTGTCCCCGAATCTTTGATGGATGCCGTAACTGGATTGTCGGGTTCGGGACCAGCCTATGTCGCCATTGCGATCGAGGCTCTAGCCGATGGGGGCGTAGCTGCAGGTCTCCCACGTCAGATTGCCGATCGACTCGCCTTACAGACCGTTTTAGGCACTGCAACACTGTTAAAAGAGTCTCACCTCCACCCCGCTCAGTTAAAGGATCGGGTGACTAGTCCTGGTGGTACCACAATTGCTGGAGTTGCTAAATTAGAACAAGCAGGTTTTCGATCGGCTCTAATTGAAGCTGTGGTTGCGGCGGCAAATAGATCGCAGGAGTTGGGTAAGTAGTAAGTAAAAGTAAAGAAAAGGGACTTAAATCCCGCACCTAAACAATGGCTGCTAATTCTCGCCATCGGCGTAAATCGATGCCTCCATCACGCCGAAAACAAATGCCACGTCAGCAGCCTCGTCAACAGCGAGCGCGAAAGATTGAATCTTCACCAGAACAGCAATCTCAACCATCTGTCTCACTATTTATTCATTTAGTGCGACTAGTGATTTGTGGATTGGGTGCAAGTACGATTGCAGGTACCGCGATCTCCATCTCGAATCCGCCCAAGCAACAAATTGCTGCGAAAGTAGAGCCACCATTACTATCGCCCAAATCTTTACAGATCGATAGTCTCACACTCACTCGATCGAGTCTCGAACTCAAACGTCAGCTTCAAGCGGCGATTGGCTCCAGCAAAGCAAAAAATAGCTCCCTAGATCCCAGCTATTTATTTGTGGAGATCGATAGCGGCGAATATAGCGAATTTGGAGCCGATCGAGTCTTACCTGCGGCCAGTACGATTAAATTACCGATTTTAATTGCCCTGTTTCAGGATGTCGATGCCCAAAAAGTGCAGCTCACCGAAAAACTGAAGATTGCGGGGAGCCAGAGATCGAGCATTCTCACTGCGGTAAATCAAATGATGACCGTCAACGACAATACTGCAACCAATCTGTTAATCGATCGATTAGGTGGTGCAGCAGCTTTAAATCAACGATTTCGGGATTGGGGACTCGCCGTTACGAGCATTCATCGTCCACTTCCCGATCTGGACGGGACAAATGTCACTACAACGCGAGAACTAGCTCGAGCGATGATGGCAATCGCTCGCGGTAAAATTGTCTCAGCTTCTTCCCGTAGCCAAATTTTGAGCATGATGAGCAACACCATCCTACCCAAAGATTTACGATCGGGTGCGAAGATCGATCGCCAAACAGGTAATGTTAATTTAATCGAATTACCCACAGGTAAAAAATACATTGCCATAATCCTCATGAACCACCCTCAACGCAACTCTAATGCGCCTGAATTAGTTCAACAGCTATCCACAATTGCTTACAACTATTTGCAACAACCCTCTCCTTCATCAAGAAAAAGCGATCGGTAAATATCCATCACGGAGTTACCTAAAGCCTAAAACCTAACACCTAAAGTCTAGAAACATGCACTTACTAATTCCCGCTGCTGGAATGGGGAAACGGATGGGTAGCAATCGCAACAAGCTGCTTATCACCCTACTTGGCAAACCATTATTAGCTTGGACGCTGATCGCTGCCGAAAATGCTGCATCGATTAGTTGGATTGGGATTATCGGACAACCAGAAGATCGATCGGATCTCGAAGACATCCTCGGCAACATATCTCTGTCGAAACCCGTCCAACTTATTCAGGGTGGCTCTACTAGACAAGAATCCGTTTATAACGGCTTACAAGGCTTACCAGAGGGCGTAGAACGAGTATTAATTCATGATGGGGCGAGATGTTTGGCAACACCAGATTTATTCGATCGATGTGCCGCTGTTCTCATGACCTGTCCTGGGCTAATTGCCGCTGTCACCGTCAAAGATACAATTAAAGTTGTAGACAAGATGGGAATAGTCGTAGATACACCCGACAGAGCCAATCTTTGGGCAGCTCAAACCCCCCAAGGTTTTGAAGTATCATTACTCAAATCCTGTCACGAACAAGGACGCACTCTCGGCTGGGAAGTGACTGATGATGCCGCATTATTTGAAAAATGCAATTTACCTGTTACCATCGTCCCAGGTGAAGAAACCAACCTCAAAATTACCACTCCAGTGGATCTGGCGATCGCTGAGTTTATTTTTAGGAGTAGGGATAGTTGAAAGTTGAAAGTTGCACAGAAAGTTGAAAGTGAATAGTGAGTTGGAACGCAAGCGTTCTTTTATCTCCCCATCCTTCCCACACCCCCCACAATCCCCACCCTCTCCACACCCCAACACCCTCTACCCATATGAACCTGGGGAAATTCCTCACTCGCGCGAGTATTGCTCTAATTACCGCACTTGCCACAAATATTCCACTCCAGGCAAGCCAGTTAGGACCAGAAGTAGTCCTAAAAGCTACATACGTGGGCTTGCGCCAAGTCGATGCTACCAGATCGAACCCTAAAGTGAGATGGAATGTACCCAATGGTGTATCCAGTCCTTGTGGACGAATATCGGGCAGTCTATACTGTACTCGCAACAATACGATTTACATTACCAGCCAACATATTCAGATGGCATACAAATATGGGGATGCGGCGTTGGCTTATATTCTTTCCCATGAGTATGCTCATGCAGCGCAGACAATTGGCGGATTTAGACCGAGAAATATTACTCAAATCGAACTCCAAGCTGATTGTTTAGCTGGATTTTACATGGGTGCGATGCCTACTGTCACATTCGATCGACAGGACATTCAACAAATCGCCCAGATTGCTTATCAGGTTGGTGATTATGAATTTAATAACCGTCAACACCACGGTACCCCCGAGCAACGCGCTCAGGCTGTACTCTTAGGCTTTCAAGCATCACAACAAAATGGGATTAGAGCTTGTCAATTCCGGTAGAACATCGTCCAGAAAGTTGCTTCAATTTAGATCGACTGTAGGGGCGAGTTTATGCTAGCAACTATCGATCGGTACAATTGATATCGAACGAACCCGCCATCCCCCACCAGAAGATCTCCAATGGGTTCTATAAATATCGTTCAAAATCAGGTATGTCAATGGACTCGATCGTGGATGTTGCCAATGCCCGATCGAGCGTAGTCATAAAAAATCACCTAATAGTCCGATAAAATATTGCTATTAACCATGATTATTTTACCATTTTTCCACACCTTCGCCTAGCATTTATTGACAAGCGATCGAGTATCCGATCTCGTCTATGTTAATGATGCGAATCGATCGATATCGAAAATCAATCGTACTCTGGGGCTAAACGACCAACACCTAAACTCAGCAACATTGTGCGTGCATCATCAAAAACTAGACCGCAATAGTAGTAGCGTTTTTGAATTAAATCGGCGAGGTAATAACCTTGCTGGGCATTAAACTGCTGATGCAGGGCAAGAACGACTTGACGCTTGGAGATCCCGAAATTTGATTCGATATCATTGGCATCAAAAGGAAGAGAACTGGGATTATAAAATACTTCGGAAGTTTTTACGATCCAAGCATTGCCTCGGATCTCAAAAATCCGATAGTAAGCAGGTATAACAACAGAACTATGCATAATCTCCTTCTAAACTTGTTTTAAAAGCAAGAAAGCCCCTAGAATATTACTAGGAGCAAAAACTAGTCAAGATTAGGCATCAGAATTGGGTTCGTCACCTGGATCTTGTTTGAGTTCTTGAAGGTAATCTTCTCCTCACCCCACATTCCGCTCTGATTCACCAAAAGCTACACCAAGGATGTTTAAGCTAAACTTGAGTCAGAGTCGTTATTATGGATCGATACCTATGCAAGTCAAAGACCTCACGACTGATGAACTCAAAACCCTGATTCGAGAAACTGTTGTCGAAGCACTAGGAGATCTCCTCCCAGATCCAGATCGAGGTTTGACCGTTAAGGAAGAATTCAAACAAGAGCTTTTAGAAATTCAGAACCGCAGAAGATCGGGAACTCGCGGTATTTCGGCGGCAGAGGCAATGAAAAGACTCGGATTGGGTGTCTGATGAGTTATTTAATCGAGTACGAATTGGCGTTAATAAACCTCATCATGGCTACCAATATCGATTAATAGAATTCGCTCCTGACCAGTCTCCGAATCTTGCTCGAAACCAAAAATAATTCGACAATCATAACTAACAGTACAAGACCACCATCCATCTAATTGCCCAGTTAATTTATGAGATTTTAAAGATGGAGTAAAAGGATCTGCACTCAACAGATCTAAAATCTCTGATACCTTCTCCTTTAATTGAGGATTTTTTCTGGTTAATCGTTTCAAACTTCTCTTGAAACTCGGATCGGGAACTAAAATCATTCTTCGTCATCCGCGAACAGATACGATTTTAAATCTTCAACATTATCAAAACTCTTAGCTGTCCCCATTTTTACGGCTTGACGCAATCGTTCGCCTTCTTTGGCAATTTCAGTTCGCCGCTGCTCGTTGGCGTAGCCTCCGCTCTGCGGACTGCGACGTTTGCGGATTAGTTCAAATAAATCGTCCTGCTCTTCGACTGGTAAACTTTCGATCCGCTCGATAATTTCCTGATAGGTCATAAGTGCTGCTCCTCCCAAAAGCCTGATGGTGAGTCGTATTCTCTACTTTAGTAGTTATATCACACACCAATGGCTGTTGCAAAGTTGTCTAATAATAGTCAAATTAATCGTAATCTGGGGCTAAACGACCAACACCTAAACTCAGCAACATTGTGCGTGCATCATCAAAAACTAGACCGCAATAGTAGTAGCGTTTTTGAATTA
>NZ_JANOJV010000069.1:0-27516 GCF_031418915.1 Chamaesiphon sp. VAR_48_metabat_135_sub
ACTTGTAAAAAGTGGGCTGAAGTATTTGGCTCATTCTGTGCTGGGAGAGTCGCGACAAAAGTTTCAGCAGCTTGGCTATCGCCAGTTAATTCGCGAATTTGCTTGAGCCGTTCGCGGAGTTCTGAACGTTCCGACTTAATCCGCTGCGCCTCAGCTTTGAGTATTTCTGACTGTAAATCCTCCAAACAGAGCTTCTGGGCGAGAGTTCGCATTTCGAGTGAGTTGCCATCATCGAGGATATATATCCGCAATTTGGTAGGAGGATAATCGATGGCTAGAGCCGCCCTAGCCGTCTCTTCGACCATTTCGGGCGGTTCGTTGTAGCAGGTGATAAATACGTCTACTGTCGGCCATTCTGCCATCGGTAGCGGTGGATTTAGATAGGGTAATGACTTGGTTTTGCGTTCTAGGGGTCGCCACAGTCCGATCGTAAACATGGCTCCACCGATGTAACTATAAATTTCCGCACACAATAGCGGAATCGCCAGCCAGAGAGCTTCTAAGTCAAGGGAGTGAAAGATCCGCCAGTAGAGGTACCATGCCCCGAAAATTAGATTGATTTCGGCAAGGTAGCGAAACCATAATGTGCGTTTGCTGAGGCGAGATTGAGAGTTACCTGGGAAATTTTGGGTTCGATCGATCGTAGATGCAGTCATAATTTGTCGTTCTTTTAATTAATTTTGAATAATTATTTAGGGGGTAAAGTTTTCGCCTTATCTCGTTTAGCTTCGGCGGAGATCTTTACCCCCCAACCCCCCCTTATAAAGGGGGGCTTTTCCGGCTCCCTCACCTTTATAAGGGGAGGGCTGGGGTGGGGTAAAGATCTCCGCCGAAGTCAAATAACTTACAAAACGATCGGTACATTACCCCTGGCTCGATACAGCAATCCTTCTAAAATGGCAGCATTAGTATTGAGATCGACAGCTTTATTCTTGCCTAATTTCGGATTTTCATATAGTCCTGAAAAGTAACCACGGTTGGAGTCGTTAAGAGTTTGGAAGGTCGATCGCAACTTTCGAGCATAAGCATCCTCTGGCATGAGGAAACTCCACCCAAAAGCAGCTTTTGTACTAGCAAACTTCAAGTTGGGATAAGAGCGATTGCCATCGGCTAGAGCTTCCCAATTTTTGCCATTAGCATAAACGCTGTAGTAAAGAAAATAGGGCGGTTTGACGATCGAGTCTTCATTCACCGCAGTGATAATTCCGGTGCGTTGGAAGCGTTGGGCTTGAACTTTGAGTAAGTTCTGAACTTGCGCTTTTACGGCATCTGTCCAGCCGAGTTCTAGTCCCCATAATAGATAAGGGTCGTTAGTAAGATAATTACTCGCTCCCGAATTCTTGAGGTTTCGTCGATCGATTTGGAGAGAAACTCCATCAACTTTAACTGTTTCGATAGGTGGTCGATCCAATGCCTCCGCAGCTTGTAAATTCCATAACTGTAAACTTCTAGCTGCGTACTGCTCGTAACCCAATCGTCCCTCCTGAAAGTAATTAATATATCCCTTTTGGGCGGGAATACCGCCATAAATCTGACCGTTTTTAACGAGTTTCTGGAGATCCCAACGAGCGACTAATTTATTGACTCGATCGGTATATTCTGGATACTTAGTTCTCAATACATGCAATCCCAGCAAAAATCGACTGACATCCAATCCCGACCAACCGCTGCGCCCTTGAGGGTCGGGCGTATCATTGAGCTTTCGCATCTGAGCGGTGGTGGTGCTGTAGGCTTTATTGGGTAATTTGGTGCTGGGTAGTGGCATCGTTTCTAAAGTAGAGAGGAAAGTTTTTGCCCACTGGTGAAAACGGTCTGAGGGTATTAAACCCATTTGTCTAGCAGCGTGGATGCCTAGAATGGCACTGCCTTGATCCCACCAAGTCGTCCAGTTATACTGGTCGGTGGAATTGACCAGACCCGTTTGCTTTACCAGGTTGCGATCGAAATATTTCCAAGCAGTTTTAGCCGCAACTCCATCTAAGTCTTTAAAGGATTGGTTTTTTTCGGGTATCTTTGGTTTTGTGTCTGGTGGTTTTCGATCTACTCGTCGTGGGACTTTCACCGCTTTAGGTGCTTTAGATCCAGGTTGCTTTGGGACAGTCGCAGCTTTAGGAGATTTTGGAAGGGCGGGCTGTGGTGTGGGTGCGGGGGTTTCTGCTAGAGGTTCTTGATATCCCGGTGGTAAGGGCTGCTCCTCGCTTAGTGGTGGTGGTACACCAGGGGGTAGAGGATCGCCTGGTTGTGGGAGTGGTGGCGGTGGTGGTGGAGGTGGAATTAAGGACACCTCTACCGCAGTAGCAACTGAAGGGGTAGATGATTTCCAATAGCTACCACCGAGTTCGTCTATAAATTCGGCTGTTTGAACGGCTTTTTGTGGTAAACCTTGTCCCGTACCAGTAGTTACCGCTTGCCACCAGGGGGAATTGAGATTGGAATTGGGACGGATCAGCGATTTTCGATCGACTGCTTTGAACAGTAGAGCTTCGAGAATCGTGCTGTTGGTGCTGCTGGTATAGGTGGTGACTGTTTTCCCCGTTTTGTCATAAAAACCCTCGTAGTAGCCGTTATAAGGGTCGTATAAGTCCAGGGTGGCGCGCCAGAGTTCGAGGGCATAAGGGTCTTCAGGAAAAAGCGCGTAGGTGGCAATTGCGGCAGCGGTACTGACTAATCGCTCATCGGGGCGAGATCGACCGTCATCGCCGAGCGTTTCCCACGATCGACCTTTGCCGATCGCGGTACTATGCAGGATGTAAGGTTTGGATTCGATCGCATTAGTAGTAGAAGTAGTTAAAACATTCGTGCGCCGATAGCGTTCGGCTTGCGCTTTGAGCATCGGGATAATCAAAGCCCGCATCTGCGGATCTAGTCCATACTCTAAGCCATAGAGGAAGAAAGGATTTGTGACAGTTTTGGTGTTTTCTAGGGAATTTTCCTTAGATTTAACCCGTTGGACTGGTACCTGAAATCCTTCTAGAGATCCCGTCTGATACTGTCCGCCGACAGCGGATTTATTCACGTCGAATCCCCATAGCTGGAATCCACGGGCGGCGTATTCTTCATAGCCCAGACGAGTTTCAGGTTCGACACGCGTGAGCATCCGCCCATTTTTATCTCTAGACACGATCGAACTATACAGCGCACCATCGCGGACAACTCGTAAGTACGACCAATCGAGAACGATTTGCTCGATCGCATTGGTATATTGGGGATAGCAAGTTTTCAAGCCATAGAGAGCCGTTAGCAACCTTCCTACATCTAGCGATGACCAGCCCGTACCATCGGGGGTGGGATTATTGCCATAATCCACCAGTTGCATCGATTGGCTATTGTAGCTACGATTGGGTAATTCGCCCGTAAAGAGGGCAATTTTGGGCAGCATCCCCAACACCTTGCGGATGCGAGTATCAAATTGATCGTCGGTTAAAACATCCAGTAGCCGTGCCGACTGGACTGCTGCCAGATAATCACCCAAACCCCACAATGTCGAGCCTTTCATAAAATTGCGATCGTTCGGTAGCCCAGTGGCTTCCATATTGACCTCAAAGTATCGCCAAGCAGCTTGAGCGTAACGTTTTTCGGGCACACTCAGCGGCTTAGTAGGGCGGGGACAAGTAGTTGCACGGAGATTGCCTACAGATGGGATGAGAGTGGCAGGTGCAGCAGTTTTTACTGGAGCCGTTGACAGTGTTGAGATTGGTGTCGTTGTGGCTGGAGTGGGTGGTGATGCCGCGATTGATGCTGTAGAGGGACTGCCACCACTAATCAAGGGACGGTTGCCTCTAGCTTTGTAATAAAGGATTTCTAAAATCAGTCCATTGGTATTACCAGTCAAAGATGTATTGGGTTGCTTGGTCGCTTCATAGAGTCCAGCATAAAAGCCATTATTTTTCGGATCTTTGAGGTCTTTGACAGCATCAAATATCTGTTTGGCATACTCACTATTTGGATATAAATACCGCCAGCCAAAAGCAGCTTTGGTACTGATGCTACGGAATTCAGGGATAGGTTTGTTTTCGTCTGTAATTGCCGCCCAATTTACCCCATTTGAGTAGACCGTATTATAAATAAAGTAAGGTGGTTTATTGATGTTATCTTCAGATACTGCCGTGAGTTGCTTGGTATCTTGAAAGCGGCGTTTTTGAACTTCTAAAACTCTCGCTGCATAGTCGCCGATTTCTCCCTGCAAGCCAAATTCCAGCCCGTCGAGAATATAGGACTCACTGACGACATAATTATTCGCATTGGTGGTTTGATAGTCGCGGACATCTACAGGTATTTTGATCCCATAAATATCGACAAACTTAAATGGTTGAAATGATAAAGCTTTAGGTGCTTTAAAGCCCCATAATTCATATCCTCTGACCGCATATTCTTCATAGCCGAGTCGTCCTTCTTGGACTAATAGGGTGGTGCCATCTGGTTTCACCATTGCCCCGTAAAGTTGATCGTCTTTGACCGATTTTGCCACCTGCCACTTCGCGACAGTTCCCTTCAGCCATTCATTATATTGAGGATGGCAAGTGCGAATAACGTGAAATGCTGCCAACATTCGCCCGATATCTAGTGCCGACCAACCAATCCCACGCGGGGTAGGTTTATTCCCATAGTCCACCATCTGGGCGGTTTTAGCGTTGTAAACTTTGTTTGGTAAAGCTCCATCAAATAATTGCAATTTCCCAATATTTTCCAAAAATTTATTCATTTTTTGGTCAAATTCTGATTGGGGAATAATATTCAGCCAGCGCGCTGAATTAAGTGCCATCAAGTAATTACCCAAATCCCACAGCGTACCAGATGGATATCCCCCAGTGGAGTTTGCAAATCCCGTTTCCGGTCGATAATTGGTTTTAAAATACTGCCAAGCCGTCCGTGCGTAACCCTCTTCTTCGGGACTGAGTGGATCGATAATTGCACTGCACATGCTGGGTTTAGCAGCTTGGTTTTGTGCCATGACTGGTTCGGGCGGAAAAAATTGCAACACAAATTGCAAGCTAATTCCGACGAGAAATAGTGCTGTCCATTTTACCCATTTGGGTTGGTGAGAGTGAAAGTTATCGATCCACATTTAGTTTGAAATAGGATTAAATGACATCTCTGATGGTTGCGGAGATCTACCCACCCCACCCTACGGGCACCCCTCTCTTGAAAAGTTACTCCACTTGGGCTTCACCTTTGGACGGGTTCCCCACTGGACGAGTCTCCCGCCTAGTTGTCAAAAAGGGGGATTTAGGGAGATTTTTCGGGTTTAACAGTAGTAAATTTTTTCGGTAGTGTAACTCCTGCCCAGAGAATTAATGGTTTGCCGACTTTCTTGTAAAGTAAGCTCTGTAAAACCACACCGTTGTTGTTAGCTGTCTGGGCTTTATTAGGTTCTTTTAAAGTCTCGTAATAGCCGTTGTACCAACCACCTTCAGCCTTGAGTTTGGTTTCGACAAAGCTAAATAATTTCTGGGTATAATCGCTGTTATACAATACGTGCCAACCGATCGCCGCCTTCGTACTGAGGAATCTTAATTCGGGATGATTTTGGCGTTTGTCGGTGATATTTGCCCAGGGTTTGCCATTGACAAAGATCGAATTGTAGACAAAATAAGGGGCACGATCGAGATTATCTTCGGTCGCGGCGGTTAATTGGTCGGTGGCTAGATATCTGGCTTCCTGAGCTGCTAAGACGCGATCGGCATAAGCTTTTGGTAAAGATTGAAATCCGGTTTCGATCCCATCGAGAATGTACGGTTCGCTAAGGACGTAGTTGTTCGCACCCGAATTGTCAAAATCTCGCTTATCATGAGGTACACCTTGACCGTAGATGCCGATAAAGGCGGTATTCGTCTTGGTATCTAGTGCTTTATTAACATTCAAACCCCACAGTTTTAGGCCGTAAGCGGCATAACTTTCATAGCCCAGGCGACCTTCTTGGTTATACTGTTCTTTACCATCGGTGACGGCAGTTCCATACATTTGACCATTTTTGACTAGTCGTTGGACTTGCCAATGCTTCCAGACTGCTTCAGTTTGGGGCTTTAATTGGGGATATTTAGAGCCGACAATTTTGAGCCAGATTGCCATCCGCCCCAGATCGATCGCCGACCAACCAATTTCTTCCCGTTTGGTAATTTGACCGTAATTGACGGGGATTAATGTTTTGGAATTATAAACTTTGTTTGGTAGTTGCTGTTTGTATAATGGCAGCTTCGCCAAGGTTTTGAGCGTTTGGCTCATTTTAGATTGAAATTCTGTCGCCGAAACTAGATTGAGTTCTTTGGCACTAACGAGCGCGGCGATAGCTGCGGCTTGATCCCACATCGTCACCGACTCAAAACCGCTGACGCTATTAACTAAACCAGTTTTCTGTTGCCAATTTTTCTGAAAATACGTCCAAGCTTGACGCGCCATGAGCATCTCGGCTGGGGACAAAGTGCTGGCACTGATATTTGTGGGGGCGAGTCTGGCGGACATTTCGGCTGGTGGGATCGGTACGCCAGGATTGGAGATCGATCGAGTATCGAGGTTCACTAAGAGTTTTTCGTCTGGTTTCATCCCGTCATTGTGGGATGTAGCAATTTTTGATTTAGTAGCCAATGAAGCATCAGTTTGATGGAGATATCTGGAGAAGTTTTCCAATCCAAAAATCGCCGCAACTACCGTGACAACTCCACCCACCGCAGAGAGGATCGACCACCCTAATGGTGGTGGCTTAAAATCAGAACTCATGGCTTGTTTTTTGGTAGTTTTCTACTTTATTATGCCCATTAGTTTCAAAGAAATTTACAAATAGTAAATTGTCAAGAGAATGTAATTTTCGATAAATATCCCCGACTTTTTCAAGAAGTCGGGGATATTTATCGTCAGGTCTCTTCTTCACACTCCAAAACTGTAGACTGCTACTAAACGTAGCTAAAGCAGGTATTTGTGAGGCTGATAGTATCGGCCGTTTGGACAATGCCAATTAATTCGTCTGTAGTTGTGCCATGTCGGTAAATTCCCACACCACTAATACCAGAAACTGAGGCACCTAAGATGTATTCAGTGGCTGTACCACTGAGTTGGATAATATCCTCAACACTACTGAAATCAGTAATTAAGCCGTAATCATTCAACCCCGCAGTAGCAGTACTTGCGTCATCGTAGTAGACTGTGCCAACTGCACCAAGCATAAAGAGATCGCCACTACCACCACCAGTGAGTATATCGATGTTGCCACGACCTAGATCTGTAGCGGTACTAACGCCAACTAAGATGTCATTACCAGTACCACCCAGGAGGACATCATTTCCGGTACCGCCCTGAAGATAATCATGCCCATCACCGCCACTGAGGACATCATCGCCAATGCCACCATCGATCGTATCATTACCATCGTTACCAGCCAGCCAACCGTCGTTACCGGAACCACCATCGAGCGTGTCATTACCGCTACCACCTTCGAGGATATCTCGATCTTTGCCTCCGTGGAGGTAGTCATTGCCCTCACCACCGTTGAGGTAGTCATCACCTGCATCGCCGCTGATGTTGTCATCATCAGCATTTCCAAACACAGTATCATTCCCTTCTTCTCCATAGATCGTATCGTTACCAAATCCACCAGCAACCACATCATTCCCGACACCACCAGAGACAGTATCATCCCCAGCACCACCATCGAGCCAAAGATCGTCACCGTCACCACCGCTGAGATTATCTTTACCCGCGCCACCCATCAGGACATCGTTACCGTCGCCACCATTGAGAAAATCGTTACCATCTTCGCTAACTAAAACATCATCACCATTCCCACCAGCTAGCAGATCGTCACCTGAGCCACCTAGCAACGTGTCATTACCGTCTCCACCGTCGAGAGAGTCATTACCCTCACCACCATTAAGAAAATCGTTGCCAGCAAAACCCATCAGGGTGTCTGCACCATTATCACCATAGATTGAATCTTTATCTTGTCCGCCGATTAGAATGTCGTTACCATCATCACCATAGAGAACGTTATTGCCACTACCACCTTGAACCAGATCGTCGCCACTACTGCCATGCAGGAGATCGTCACCACTACCACCATCTATGATGTCATTACCCTCATCCCCATCTAAGATATCGTTACCATCCCCGCCATATAAGGTGTCGTTGCCAGTCATCCCCCGCAGCATATCATCGCCAGCATCCCCATAGAGGGTGTCATCCCCTTCGGCACCGCGCATTTTATCATTACCATTACCGCCATAAATAGTGTCATTACCTTCGCCACCATACAAGCAGCCATCATCGCCGTCACCACCATAGATGGTGTCATTGCCAGCACCGCCGTCAACCCAATCATGTCCGGCACCGCCATCGATAATATCATCCCCATCGCCGCCACTAAGATCGTCCTGGCCATCACCACCAGCAAGGACATCATGACCAGTCCCACCAATTAGAATATCGTTGCCGTCACCACTAGCGAGATAGTCATTACCATCGCCACCCATGAGCGTATCATTGCCAGTTCCGCCATCGAGGATATCATTACCAGTCCCACCATCAAGCACATCATTACCATCGCCACCAATTAGAATATCGTCCCCATCGCCACTAGCGAGATAGTCATCGCCAGCACCACCATCGAGGAGATCGTTTCCAGTCCCACCAATTAGAATATCGTTTCCAGCGAAACCTTGAATGGTATGATTACCATCCTGGGCATAAATAATGTCATTATCATCGGTACCAATAATAAATGTGTGATCGGATAAGTTAGCCATAGTTCGATCGGGGTGATGTGTGGATAGTGCAATCAATAAATCTGTGCCGAGCAGATTGAGCTTCACATAAGACTTTTATATCTTTATTTCATCCCGAGATGACATGCTGAAATTACCAATCTTTTTCTAGGTGCAAATACTCGTAACAAACCTCAGTAAGCTCTATAAGCGAGCGATACAGCCAAATTTTTCTACGTGAGATCGGGATCGCACAAAAAGCGGATGTAGATCGCCTTCATTGAGGATGTTGCTGAATGTGGGGATCGAATGCCCACCAAAATTCAGGGTAGGGGCAATTCATGAATTGCCCCTACCCTGAATTTCAGGGATTGATTTTATTTAATTTCCGCTACCATTGAGCAACTTAAATTGATTGAGAAAGCTCACGTTATCTGGTGTCAAAAACTTGTGGAGACCTTCTACTTCGTTGAGCATCTTAATTTCTTGTTGACATTCAGCCCGCAAAATTTCTAAATGCCGATCGCGTGTGGCTCCAGATGGTAGACTTTGAATTGTAGCTAAAGCCAAACTAATTTTAGTCACTGTTTGACGTAATTCGGCTGTAAAATTTTCAAATATTCTGTCTTTAGTTTGATTGAAAATTTGTAAATCTTGAATTTTCTTATTAAAAGTCTGATATTCCTGGTTTCTATTAAAATAGTGCTGCATCATTACCCTACTGCGTTCTAATTGAGTACGCACAGCATTTAATAACTCATCACCGGTAAAAGGTTTGGTCAAATAATCATTCGCACCTAGTTCCATTCCTTGGCGGCAGTCCTGGCGAACGGATTGAGCCGTCAAAAAGATAAATGGGGTAATCGCTGTTTGTGAGTGGTTTCGCAGGGCAGCAAAGACTTGATAGCCATCCATTTCTGGCATCGAAATATCAGAAATAATTAGATCGGGGCATTCTTTTATTGCTAAATCTACCCCCATCAGACCATTTTTAGCTACGACCGTTTTGAAATCTTCTAGTTCTAAAATCTCTTGAATATTTTCTCTAGCATCAACATTATCTTCAATAATTAAAATCTTGTTCATAACCGGTTAATTTGTCTTTTTTAAGCAGGCTATTTGAGATTTAATAATGTTTCGATCGTCGCCACTAGTTGACTGAGTTTGACAGGTTTCGCGACATAGCGATCGGCTCCAGCATCCAAGCATTTTTGGCAATCGGCGGGCATGGCTAGAGCTGTCAAGGCAATGATGGGAATAGCAGCACACTCAGGGAGCTGACGAATGCGCTTAGTTGCCTCGAAGCCGTCCATTTCTGGCATCTGAATATCCATCAAAATAATATCAGGATGATGGGTCTGAACTGAATCGCTGGCGCAGCCTTCCAGAATGGAAATCGCTTGTCGGCCATTTTCGGCGACAACTATTTGATAGCCACGACTGTGCAGATAAGTAGTCATAGTTTCGATATTGCCTTCATTGTCTTCCACCAACAAGATCGAGGTTTGGGGCTTAACCCGTCGATCTTCAGCAGGTGTAGGATCTGCGACGATCGGATATACAAGTGGAGCTGATGGGATTAGCGCAATCGCTGTAGTCGGCTCCAATGGCAGACAGATGGTAAAACAACTGCCCCGATTGACTTGACTCTGGACTGAGACGGTACCACCGTGCATTTCGACAATTCGCTTGACCAATGCTAGTCCTAGCCCCGTGCCTGCATACTGACGACTGAGACTACTATCAATTTGAACAAAGGATTGGAACAGTTTATCCATATTTTCGGGGGCAATCCCGATCCCCGTATCGACAATCGAGAAGGCGATCTGTCGTAGCTGTGATGCTGAAGATTGTCGATCGATCGAGGTCTGATTTGCTGTTGTAGCCCCCATTCCTCCCATCCCCACTCGCACATCCAAGGTAATACTCCCTCCTTCAGGGGTAAATTTAACTGCATTACTGAGCAAATTGATCAGGACTTGACGAAAGCGGAGATCGTCTACACAAATATTGAGATATTTGAGCGATTCGGGCAGTTGAGTCTGTAATCGAATTTGCCGCTTGTGGGCGAGTTCTTTGATAAATAACACGCTATTCTGACATAGAGATTGAATCGATACATCAGTCAATTCCAGCGTGAATTTATTAGCTTCGATCTTGGAAAGATCGAGAATATCATTGATTAAAGCCAGTAAGTGTTTGCCGCTTTTCTCGATCGTGACAATTGACTTTTTTTGTCGCTCGTTGATGGCACCGAAGACCTCATCTTGCAAGCTTTCAGACAGCCCTAAAATGGCATTGAGTGGAGTCCGCAGTTCGTGACTCATACTTGCCAAAAACTCATCCTTGAGCCGAGTGGCGCGGGCAAGTTCTTGGTTGGAGACGGCAAGTTGTTGATTACTTTCTCGCAATCGTGTTTCTGCTTGCTGTCGTTCGGTCAATTCTTCCTGTAACTTCTCAAACAAACTTGCTTGATGAATTGCGAGCGCAAGCTGATCGGCAATTTGTTGGACTAATTTAACTTCGGCAGCCTGCCAACGACGATGAGTACGACAAGAATGGACGCTTAACAATCCCCACAGATGAGGCTCATCCCAGGTTTCGATCTCACGATCGGCTGCAGTATTGCCAAATAGCAGTAAAATCGGCACGACAATTTTGGACTTAGCACCGATGTGGTCTACGTACTCTTGCAAAGATGCCGATCGAGGATCTTGCTTGAGATCGAACACAACATTAGGGTTACCATCTAAATAAAATTGAAATTCTTCATCGCTTAAATATTCATTGTCCCAATTTCGCTCGCTCGCTCTTGGATATCCTGGCGAGACAACTTCCTCGACTGCTTGCAGATGACCCTTTGGAGATACTTGAAAAATACTCGCCCGATCGACCATCATCAACTCTTTAACTTGCTCGGTTGCTGTGGCAAGGATTTCTGCTACGTTGAGAGAATTACGGATTTGTTGGGCGAGTGCGCCTAGTGTCTGCTGCTGTCTGAGTTGGAGTGCCATCGCTTCTTCTGCCCGCCAGCGGATTTCTAACTCTAACTGGACTTTTTCATAGAGGGTCGCTTGTTGGATGCCAATCCCGATCTGTTCGGCAATTTGGATGACAAAATTAATTTCACTCTGTTGCCAAGATCGATCTGCGGAGCAATGATGGATACAGAGCAAACCCCACAAGATCGGACCATTTAGCAATGGTACGACTAAATTTGCTTGCACCTGAAATTTTGCTAAAACCTCGATCTCAAAATCCCGCAGTCCAGCCGCATGAATATCTTCTAGTACATTAATCCGACCTTTTTGATAGAAATGTGCTAACCTTTCACCAAAACCAGGATCGTTAATCTGGAATCCCAAAATCGGTTGAAATTTAAGATCTACAGATTCAGCAACAAATTCACCTTCGTCAAAGTTGAGATCGGGGTTGAATTTAAAGATCGCCACTCGATCGGTTTCCATAAAATATCGAATCTCTCGTGCCGCCGTTTCAAAAATAGTCTTGAGATCCAGCGATTTCCGAATTCGTTGGGTGATTTCTCGTAGTACCGATTCCCGTTCGGCTTGTTGAAGAACCGTTTGTTCGCTCTGCTGACGCATCACTTCGTCGTGTTTGGCGGCAGTGATATCAAAGTTAATTCCAGTCATGCTGCATGGACGGTCTCGCTCATCTCGTTGTACCAAACCGTAAGCTTTGATAAAGTGAATACTCCGATCGGGATGAATAACTCGAAATTCCGTATCGAATTCCGCCTGTCCCAAGAGAGCTTGCGCCAAAAGATCTTCGGTCGCAGATCGATCGTCGGGATGGATAGTTTCGATCCAGATAGCATAAGCTTTAGTAATTTCGGGGTCTGCTGGGGATCGTTTGCCGCCATATAGTTCGTACATCCGATCGTCCCAAATCAGCAGATCTTGGATAATATCCCACTCCCAACAACCCACCGATCCAGATTTGAGTGATAGTAACAACCGTTTCGATAGTTTGGATAGTTGTGTTTCTGCTTGTTTGCGATCGGTAATGTCTTGATAGGTGCCCAAGACCCCGATTGTCTCCCCATGAAAATTACGCAATGGGATTTTGTTAGTTTCGATCCAGCGCGAGCTGCCATCGATTGATGTCTGTGTCTCGATAATTCCTAATTTTGCGGTGCCTGAGGTAATTGTCTGAAGATCGTCGGCGCGGTAAGCATCACCTTCAATCGCCCCCCAAGAGAGATCGTAGTCAGTTTTGCCAACAATTTCTGAAGGTGAGTTTAAATTGGCATCTTGAGCGAAGTTGTAGTTACAGCCTAAATAACGAGATGCTCGATCCTTCCAAAATACGGAAAGTGGAAAAGTCTCAATGACTGTTTGCAAAAATTGTTGCGATTCTTGGAGTTGAGCTTCCCGCTCTTGCAACTGGGCCGTCTGCTCTTCGACTCGCTCTGCTCGATCTATAATGCCATGTTCCAGTAGTTGGAATTTTTCTACTTCTAACTGTGCTACCTTTGCATTCAAAGCTTCAGTCAAATGATATTGAAGACTTTCGCTAGTGACTATTCCTAGCAAACAATTGAGATCGTCTACAACTGATAAATGACGAAGCTGGTGTCGATCGAGTAGATCGATCGCGACAGATATATCTGTAAAATCTGCGGTATTGAGGGTGACGATATTTGTGCTCATCACATCACGGATCGCCAGATGATCTAAATCTAAATCCTGCCGCTCGGTACAGAGCCTGAATAAATCTCGTTCCGTCAGGATGCCGATCTGTTGTCCATTCTCGACGATCGAGACACAACTCGATCGCACTTGAAGATCTAATTTTGCCAGTTGACTGGTAGCTTTTCTGGCATCACACACGATCCGAATCCCCTTCATCAGAGAAATCGCCTCTCTCACGTTCCGATCGGGGGAGATCGTGAGGGGTGGATAGACGAGTCTCTGCCACAGATGCTGTGCCGAAGTGGATTTCGGCTCGGATTGAGTGAGGAGTAAAAAAGGGTTTACCATTTGTCGGTACAAAGTATGCTCTTGAGTTAGAGTGCCCTGACTTCAACTCAAAATGACCAAAATTTAGCTGATTCTCCACAAGAAAGGCTACGCCAACGTGTTACATCGATCGATCGAGATCTGAAAACTGTCCGCGATTCCCGATCGGGCCGCGATCCCGATCGTCCCCAAGCAGAATTGGGAATTGCTGCAAGTAAAAAAGTTAATTTAGATATCGATCTGGGCATCCTATAAAGATATACAAGCAAGTAATTTCCGATGAATACCTATTCCATCCTAATTGTTGATGATGAACCCGATAACTTTGACGTGATTCAATCACTGCTGTCTGGGGAAAGTTATCAGTTACATTATGCTATTAGCGGCGAACATGCGATCGCTTCGCTGGATAAATTCGACCCTGATGTCATCTTGCTGGATGTAATGATGCCTGGTATCAATGGAATTGAAGTATGTAAGCAGATCAAGGCGATGTCTAAATGGCAATCGGTACCGATCGTCATGGTGACAGCTTTATCTGGCAAAGAAAACCTGGCACGGTGTTTAGCCGCAGGTGCCGATGATTTTGTCAATAAGCCAGTTAATGGGATCGAATTGCGAGCGAGAGTCAGCTCGATGCTGCGAATCAAAAAACAACACGATCGGATTCAATCCTTCTCTAAACTTCAGCGGCATAATATTCATTCATTAACAAATAATTTGAATGAGATCCGCTTAGATTTAGCTGCCGAGTTTTCCCGTGAATTTGATTACCCGCTAGATATTATCTTGGAGACTACCGAGCACCTGATCGATAATATCGATCGGCTAAGTACGGCAGCTATTATCCATATTTTGGGACAAAACAATCGCTCCACAGTACAATTGCAGAAGTTAATGGAGAAATTTTGGTTTTATTTACAACTCGTAGTTGAAAAACCAGAATCGAATTATGGCGATGCTTCTATTCCCAAATCGATCGTCGAGCAAAGTTTGCAAAATCGCTTTAAAGATGCGGCAATACCTAGTAATATAATTTATGAAATTGAAGATGCGCGATTAGCTGTAGCTGCAGACCATTTTCAGTGGGTGTGTAATGAATTAATCGAATATATAATAATTGGCAAAATCGAGCCGCACACTCGTATGCGGATTTTTGGTGAAATCATTGATGATATGTTCCATTTGTCGTTAACAAACTATCAGCAAGATAGAGATAATCCCTCGATCGTAGAAATGACAAAATCGATTCAATTAAATTCATCTACCTATGAAGAACGCGAATTAAAAATAGGTTTGAAAATTGTCAAAAAGCTTGTCAATAATTATGATGGGGTATTTTTATTGTCTAGTCCTAACGAAGCTGAAACCACAGTTTATCTGACTTTACCATTGGTACCAGAGCGGTTACCAATGACAGGATCGCTGCTGAAAACACCCACAGTATTTGTCCAAAACTGAGTTGGATGGGTGGGTGGATGGACGCTTGCATCCACCCATCCACCCTCTAGGGGATGGTATGGATTGCTAGAGCTTGGGGGGCCAAGTGGCCGCGATTTGCGGGAATGTCTCGGATGATATTACCTTGAGAGATTGCTAGATGCCCGCTAAGATTGGGTGGGAGTTCGTAACTACCCAAACAGTTGCCTTCAGTCCAGACAGCTAATCGATCGTCATTCAGCACCCACCAGTTGGGCACCTCAATTCGGGAAACCCCAGGGGCAACATTCAAGATCGAAGTTCGATAGATGGCTTCGTAGCCGCCTCGCCCATCGGGACGGACGATCACAATTCTCGCACGTCCTGGAGCGACCCATTTGGTTTCGATCGATCGTACTCGGCCGAAAGTTAAGGGATGGTGGAGATCGATGTAGAAAAAACCACCAGGTAATGGTTGTGTTTCTTTTTGGATTAAATTACCACCTTGACCTTGTGGGGGTGCAGGTTCTAGTCCTAGATCGACCATCTTGTTTGCCATGTAAGCCGCAAATATAGCATGACCGAAATTATTTAGATGTAGGCCATCAGCCGAATAATCAGCTAGATCCGAGAGTGGGAAGGCTTCCTTCCCAGCATCGATAAAATAACCACCAATCTGCTTAGTGGTTGCTTGCAGTACGCGATCGTAGTCTTGACGGCGATCGAGTGTCGCTTGATTGGGTTGAGATGTGCTAATAATTAGTTGGTGCGGTTTAAATTCCTGTGCCATACCAGTCAGCATCTTAGTCAAATCCCCGCTATAGGTACCGCGCTGATTTGGAGTTCCAATCGTAATTCGCCGAAAAGCATCATTAACACCATAAAGGATCGCAACTCGATCGGGCTTACGTGATAATACATTTTCTCGCCAGCGTTCTAGTCCCGATGGTACCGAGGCGAGTTCCTTACCGCGCAGCGCAGTGGAAACTGTAGATCCGGACAATCCTTCATTAATCTCTTCCCAACCCAGATACCGCGACAGTAGCGTCGTCCATCGCCTGTCGCCTCTAGTCGTGCCAAATCCCACCGTACTACTAGAGCCAAAAAAGACAACTTTGGGTAACTTTCTGGGTTGAGGTTGAGGATCTTTGGCTGTCATCGACGCAGTTGGGGGTGGTGATGGCTGAGCGATTAGTGGCTGTGTAACCAAAACACCACAATTAATACTGACAAATCCCAGTAGCTGCCCAGCAATACTGTTAGCGAGTTTTACCATTTGCCCAATCTTCTAAAGGAATCGAACCAATATGACTATAGAGGATTGCTTCTAAGATTTGACCGTTAGTATTGAGTGTGAGCGATCGATTGATTTCTTGAGTACCTTCATATACCCCACCAAATACACCACGAGCGGGGTCTGCCAGCCACCGTAAGCCATTATAATTGCGTTCGGTGTAGCGATTGCGAAATAACATCTGCCAAGACACCGCCGTCTTGGTGCTGCTGGTGCTAAATTTGTCGCTGTCTTTGCCTGATGGAGTCAAACTTTTCCAATTTTGACCATCGACATGGACATTGTTATAGACAAACCAAGGTTCGCGATCGAGATTGTCCTCAGACCAAGCGGTAAAATGTCCGGTAGCCTGAGCGCGGCGGGTTTGGGCTTGTAAAACTCGCCCCGCATATTCGGCTGGTAATGCCTTGAATCCAGTCTCTAGCCCATCTAAAACATAAGGTTCGCTGGTGACATAGTTATGATAGGTAGTGCGGGTATCAGCGGGAATCTGTACCCCCATCACATCGACATTTTTCTCATTTGCTTTGGGATTAAGGGCATTTTTTGCCACCACTCCCAATTTTTTCATGCCATAAGCGGCATTCTGTTCGTAACCCAGTCGCCCTTCTTGATTCCACTCTTCTTTACCCTTATTGATATGCACGCCCATTAAATTTCCACCACTTTCGAGTCGGGTGAGTTTCCATCTGGCTGTGACTGCGTTACAGGCGGCTTTGTGCTGAGGATAACGATGGGCGATAATATCGAGCCACAGTGCCAATCGCCCTAGATCGATCGCTGAGAAGCCAATTTCTTCGGATTTATCCAATTTGCCATAGCTGACTGGTTGGAGCGTTGCCGCATTGTAGGCTTTATTCGGTAACTCACCTTTATATAGCGGCATTTTAGCCAGAGAAACCAGCACTTGAGCCATCCATCGATCAAATTCAGTCGTCGAGATGAACTCTAATTCCCGCGCTGCCGTCATCCCTGCAAACTGACTGGCAACATCCCACATGGTAGTAGCTGGAAATTTCGCAGCAGATGAGATGAGTCCCGTTGGCAGCCGATTAGTTTCAAAATATTTCCAAGCATTCCGCGCCAGTTGAAGATCTTCTCCTGTGAGCGGTACACTGCGGGGTATTGGGACTGGTAATACGTTAGTTTCTTGCCAAGTCAGTAATTGGTTTATGCCCAAACCAGTCAAACCGATCGCAACACAGATAGCAGTTTGCCAGCGAATATTAAATGAGCGAGGTACAGTTAGCATGATATCGATCGGTAGTGAATATTTTAAATATTTGAGAGTAATTAAATTACACCTGAATCATAAATTTTAATTAGATCGTGCTCGTCATCAATTGTAATATTTAGTTGCTTGCCGCCACTTTGGGCGCAGCAAACAATATCATTATTACCATCGAGTCCAGCAGACAAAATTAAGTCAATACAATCATTACAAGCTTCATTAATGATGTCGATTAATTGAGGATACATTTCGGGTGAGATTGATTGCATTTGTAATCGTCCTATAATGTTTTGATGATCTGAGCTAATCAAAGATTTAAACTATTAATATTTGGGGTCTAAATCTCAGGCAGTCGCAAGTTTAGAGGTAATTGTCAAAATAAATCGACTGCCTTGGTGGCGAGCTTCGCGTTCGGATAAATTGACATAAGTAGAGAGTAGTAGATCGGGATCGATGATATCTAAATCGTGACCGACAATATATTTGTTTTTACTCACCATGCCTATACACTGTCGCTGAAACACAATCGAGGGCGGATATAAACAGCGGTAGTTATAAGGACTACATCGACCATATTGACCTCCATAGATACCATGTTTATAGTGAATACTGTTGATGTTTTGGGAATTACCATACGTCTTCAGATTTATAATCGAGTTAGCATCGTTTCGATCGCTAGATAGTAAACCCAGAAATTGACCATCACATGCATACAACTCTAGTTTTCCGTCAAGTGTGATTAGATCTTGCAGAATCATATATTTTGATGTTTATGCTAGATTTATCTTTCTTCACTTCATTTATGCTGAATCTACGATCGAATTAGTGTGATTTGTATTTTAGTTAAGAGTGATTCGTAGTTTAACTGGATTAGTCTCCAGGCTGGCAGCAAGTCTTATCATCTATTTTTCGATCCTTAAATAGATAAGTTATATTAAGTATCACCGAGGAATAATTTTAAATAAAACTTCTTTTTTGACCATCAACCAACATAAGCCGATCGCGATCGCTTGGGCGATACTTACCAGCCAAGTAGTTCCCTGAATCAAACCTGGAATCATAAACCAGATTAAAGTCAAAGGCACATGGATAATATAGACATATAGGGAGTTTTGACCGAGCGGAATCAGCAAATTACCCAGCGTTTTGGACAATGGTACCCAAAACCTGTCCACAGCCATAAACATCAGCGAAAATAGCCCCAGCAGCGTCACTAGGCGAATTGGGCCATTAATACTCCGATCGGTCAATCGTAACCATAACGCTCGATCTTGCACTCTTGTAGGCCACGTTCCCAGTTGGAGATCTAAGTGTGCTGTAACTAGAGCTGCAATGACAATCGCCATCATCCCCAGGGCTAGCGGCACTTTGGGCAACCGTTTCCATATTTTGGCTAACTTATCCTTGTGATAACCAGCGGCGACACCATGCACGTAGAGGATTTGCCACGTACTAAAGACAAAATACGGATGAGCGCGATCGAGCGGTTGAAAACTAAACGAATAGGGATGCACCTGTTGAATCCACCACAATGTCCAAGAAGCTGTTAATAGTGGTAATAAAAGTCCCCGCCGCAGCAACCAAAATATCCCTGGAGAAGCCAATAAACACAACACATATAGTTGCAGAATATCCACGATCGGCGGCGCGAGATGGAGTGTGGCAGCCGCTAGCAAAATTTGCCACCATTCCCCAGGAGATCGATCGAAACTCGGTCTAGTCATCCCTGGTGCCACAATACTCAATAATCCTAAACCTGCAATGAGGATAAAGCTAGTGAAATATAACACCTTCGCTCGTTCGAGCAACTTCTGCATCGCGGAAGTCAAGCCAATTTTATTAATTCGTTGTAAAGTCACAAATCCTAAGACAAAGCCCGATAAAAACACAAATCCTTCCGCCGAACTCGCATAGATATGTCCTTGGGTAATATTATTAAAATACGATCGACATTCCAAATGATTGACGACCATCGAGACGATCGCTACACCGCGCAGAAAATCAATGCGGAGATCGCGTTTGCCATAAAATTCAGGATCGTATTGCCACAACTTTCGACTTTTAGTGGGGACTGAAGTGAGATCTGGAGATGTAACAGGGGGGGCAATAATTGACATAATATCTACAACTTAATTTAACTAAAACTTCACCCGAATTTGACCGAGAATAGATTGGCTATTTGCATTGCTAATCACGGGCACGGTACTTTTGACGTTACTAAAGCTATATCCGAGATCTGCTTCAAAATTGGGCGAGAGCTTTACCGTACACTTGCTTTGATAGCCACCAGCATCAGAACTTGTGGCATTGACATTCTGACCGCCTAAACTAGCAGAAATCCGACAATTTAGCACATCTCGAATCACACTACCTTCCCAAGCGACCTCTCCCGTGTAAACCACAAAATCTGGAGGTGCAAAGTAACCTTTATCAGTAGGATTTTTATAATTCCAAGTAAATAAATTACCCGCCACAGAAAACTCACCGAACTTGCGCTCGATTCGGCTGAATAACTGCTGTTCCTGGTTGTTATCGCTATAGCTTCCCAAGTGTAGGGATGAAAATAATGATGTATCTTTATCTACTTGCCAGAAAATAGATGGACCGTAGCGCAAAGCGGAGATTTGATTTTCGATAGTTTTGGCGTTAAATTTATAAGCTCCCTCTTGCAGATCGGCAGATACAGTTAAACCAGTTGTTAGGGGATAATCTACTTTGAGATTGAAATTGGGAGTAATAGCTCCATTCAATATATCGATTCCAACTCCAGGCCTAATCTTGAGCGAGTTAATTTTGCTTTCCCAGTTAATCCCCAGCGGAATATTATTGACTGTTTTAGTTCCTATCTGTTCGTAGGTATTATAACCAGTTGTGAATAAGAGACGATCGCCATTATTGAGCCGCAATATTGCTGTTGATTCGAGTGTCTGATTGACTTGCCCAGAGTTATTGCGATTGTTCTGAATATTAGATTGCAGTCCCTCTAAGATAGCGAAAGGTGCTCCAACAGTAGCAGGTTTTACATTTACACCTTCTACTAAGCCGGAATTAGCCCCAGGGGAAGGTGCTACTCGATCTGGCGGTGATGGTAACGGGATATATTCTCTTTGTGGTAGTACTTTCAAATCGGGATTAAAGTTATCCGCACCAGCCATCAGTTGTGGTGCCCACCTCTTTAGTTGTGGGGACGATCTCCGAGCTAACGAAATGTTGCCATTACCAACGCTCTGAGATCCTGTTGTTGCTGATGATGTAGTAGGTTGGAGAAGATATGCAAAAATACTCCCCGCAGCTAATATTTGTTGCCAAGGTGAAAATCGGCGGAGAACTGTTGGAAATTTCATCTTTTGCATCTGAATTATAGATTCAATCCCAACTGACTGAAATTTAAACTTCAGTTGGAAGTTGCACTGACTATATCTAAGATGCCCTCAAAATTTACTCTAATTGGCATGATTGGCATCAAAATATCAGAGTTGAACTAATCAGCGATTCCTGTCAGTACATTGCTTATCATTTGTGAATGAGACGGAAGCTTGCCTTTGACCCGAAACCCAGTCTCATCGAATCGAAAGTGAGCCGTATTCACACAACCACACTGGGGGACAAGTTTGTACTTAGGTTTGATATTCGATGAACTGGACTCGGATTGGTGGCATTTTATGCTACTTTTCTGAAGTATGTATGTGAAATATATAGTCGAAATAGCCCCCGCCAGTGACGGCGAGGGCTAGTCGTTCGCGAAGCGTCTCCGTTAGGAGAATCGAAAGACTGTTTGCAGCAGCGCGTTCGAGAATCGTCTCCGAAAGGATAATCGAATCAAACAAATAACTACTACAATAAGTTACTTAGAGCGAGAGGGTGGGGGTGGAAGAATTGAAGTTTAACGTTGGAAATTTCTTCCACTACCCGCTGCCAATTCTCTAGCTTTGACGCATATATTGCTTGCGGAGTTGTTGGAGTTTTTGTTTTTGTTCGAAAGTCAGGATCGCATCCCGTTGCGCTACCGCTACGGTTTGGATTTCCTTGAGTTTCGTTTGTTGCTCAGAGGTAAATTTCAGACTTGAGGGTTTACCCTGTTTCATGTCAAGACGGACTTGTTCTTGTTGCGCGGGAGTCAATACCCCAAATATCTTTTGCTTGGCAGTTTTTTCGACCTTCGCTAGTTTTGTTTGTTGATCTTGGGTGATTTTTAGTTGTTCCACCAATTGTGCTTGAGGGTTGTTTCCAGCCGGAGCAGCTTTATTCGCAGAAGATTGGGCAAGGCTGGGAGCGGCAATGGTAGCAGCAATTGATAAAGAACAAATGATGATAGATACAGCAGTTAAAGTTAATTTTTTCATAAGAGTGGGATGAAAATTTTAAGTGAAATTGGCCTGAGCTGACAGTCGATTTTGATTGTTACACTTTTCTTATGACTGCGCTAGCTTGCAAAATGTTCATCTTTGACAATTTATCATAGGAACTTTCTGTTCTCTCTAGAAATATGGAGAAAGTCTCCCTAGAAGGGGGAGGCTTTAACCCCACTTTTCTGGTAGCTAGATCCCATACTCTCAGAGGACTATAAAAATTTTAAATTAATTCTGATTTATCGCCTGGAGAGAATTAAAATTTTGCTCTGACCGTAAATTCATAATCGCCCCCAGCTTCTAACTGATAATCCCATTGCTTCAAAAATCGACCTAAAGCATCTTGAATCAAAGCACGTCCGAGAGCTGGTTCGACGATCAATTCTAGATGTCCTTCGCGACATCGCCACTGAAATTCCCAACAAAATTCTCCAGCCGTAACTTCGCCTAAAACCTGACCAAATTGCCAAGAATGCTGGGTGACGCGCACATGCGCCGTTGTTTCTGGTAGCTGCCGTTTAGCCATAGTTGAAATCGAAGACTGCCAATAATATCCAGTTTAGCTAAGCAGGCGGAAATCTCAACACTATTCATCCAAAATACTTGGGCAGCTACCTAAAGGACCGCCTTGCCAAGAGGATGCTAGCAGAGTAAGCACGATCGATATCGTCCTCTCTTCCCTCGCGATTGTATAATTCGATCGATAACTTAGATCGTCACAATACTTTTTTGCTTATGTTACTAGGTCAGTGGCTGGGATTTGTAGCTTTAGTATTGTCACTATATATATTATGGCAAGTTCGTCAAGTACTACTGATAGTTTTTGCAGCAATAGTTTTAGCGACAGCGTTGAATAAGTTAGCTCTAAAAATTCAGGATCGATTCAAGCTGTCGCGAACGATCGGGGTGCTTGCGGCAATCGGCATATTTGGTGCGATTTTAATTGGTTTTTTTATTCTGATCGTACCGCCATTTATCACTCAGTTTCAGGAATTGACTACGACTAAGTTTCCAGCAATTCTCAAGTCGGCAAGTCAGTGGCGGACTGATATTCAGGCAAATATTCCGGCTCCACTCACTCCTTATTTACCAGATTTGGCAGATATAAATCGCCAAATTCAACCTTTATTACAATCTCTGGCGGGACGATCTCTGACACTATTTTCTAGTTCCTTGGGTGTAATCCTCAATCTATTGTTTATGGTGATTCTGACAATCATGTTACTGGCACAACCTACTGCTTATCGTCGAGCATTTATTGCTTTGTTTCCGAGTTTTTATCGGCGACGGGTTGATGAAATTTTAGCTGAGTGCGAAGTATCTTTGGGTAAGTGGGTTGGTGGTGCAATCCTGAGTATGGTCGTGGTGGCTGTTCTCAGTTTGATTGGTTTATTATCATTAGGAATTCCACTCGCTTTAGCGCAAGCTATTTTGGCTGGATTACTCAATTTCATTCCTAATTTAGGACCGACAATGAGTGTCGTACTACCGGTGGCGATCTCCTTACTAGACGAACCTTGGAAAGCTGTCGCTATATTTATTATTTACTTTCTAATTCAACAATTTGAGAGTAATTTTCTCACCCCATACATTATGGCTCAACAGGTATCATTATTACCTGCAATTACACTGATCGCTCAGGTATTCTTTACTACTTTCTTTGGCTTTTTGGGCTTATTATTAGCATTGCCACTAACGGTAGTTGCCAAGGTTTGGATTAATGCTATTTTGATCGAAGATGTGCTCGATCGATGGCAATATGTACGAGGTAGTACTGATAAATCTAGTTATGATAAAGATATTACCGATCCCTGGCAAAATCCGTCAATTGAAACAGAAATAGTTATGACTGGAGAAGAAAATTAAATTTGCTGTTGCCAGTTACCAACTAATATATAGCAATCCTAATTGAGAAGCTTAGTCGCTAGATGGCAGGCATGAAGTGGCGCATCGACCTGGAGGAAACCTCCAGGTTGTGTGCGTCAGCGGCGCAGTGTAGTCGGGTTCCCCAACCATACAACTGCAACAAGACAAGACAACGACAAGATACCACTGCCCCTACAGATTGATGCTTTCAGCAGAAAATCAAATAGGATTGCTATAGATGGTGCTCAATAATAGGGCTAATGATATTGAGAAGTAAAGATTGTTGCGCTAGACCGTCGGGGGCACAAAGGTGTGCGCGCATCCGCAAGAAAGCCATGAGTCAATTTTACACCACAGAATTAACATTAGTTCTTCAAAAAAATTGCTAGGGAAATTAATCCCTAGCAATAGTTAAAATTACCTGCAAGCAATTGCAGTCTGTCATCTCTGATGTCATTAGACAAATTTAGAGATTGCCAGATTGAGCTAATTTATCCTTAATTTCAGCTAGCGTACCAGCCCACCGTGGGTCGGGTTGGAAGCTATCAGTAGTTGCAGTGGTCGTGTAAGTGTTGCCACCGCCTTGGCTCTTATTGCCCTCTTTGCGGCCACCTTTTTTGCCACCACCACTAGTACTGCGACGGGGAGTACTAGTTTCGCCAGGAACCTTCTTGTTTAAAGTAGGTTTCGGGACATTGCTAGGTTCTCTAGGCTCGGTAGGTTCGCCACCTTCACCATCTTCATCTTCTTGCCCTTTGGCTTTGGGTAAAGCTTTTTCGATTTTGATGGGTAGCTCTTTGAACATCGTACCATTGTACTTTTCAACGATTTGGTCTGCTTGCTCGTCAGTCTCGACGGTGACAAAGCCAAATCCACGGCATTTACCAGTTTTGCGATCTTTGATCACTTTGACAGAAACTAACTCGCCAGCATCAGCAAAAACGGTTTCAAGTTCTTCCCGCTCTACATCAGTTTTTGGTAAGTTGCCCACATATAAACGAATAGACATATAGAAATTCCTCCAGACTGGAATTAAATTAGCTTGCTTGCAGGGTTTCCCCAGGGGGATCGCCTTATTTTTAGGTTGATGAAGAACTACTTCAAGAGTAGTTTGACCCATCACATTTGACAGTTTTAATTAAATCTCAGTAATAAATGATGGGGCGAAATAATAACTTATAACCGCTTGTTTACCCTGCCTAAAGTTATGAATCCACAGATGAGATATCTGTATCCTCAACACTATAGTTTAATGTTTCTTCACGAATTTTGTTATACCCCTATTTAAACTATCACGTCTGGGGATAGGAGATCGATGTATTGACGATCGATTTAGTCATGCTCTGCCCAATAATGCCCCAGACAAACCAAAAAAGGCGGGCATTGCCCGCCTTTTTGAAACGATCGAACCTAGTTGTCGTAAAATCAATTAAGATCGATCGAATGTAATGTAATTATTACACCCGTTCTTCGCTACGGTATCCACCGCGACCACCAGCACTACCACCACGGCTATCGCGTTCGTAACGACTGCTTTCATTGCGAGGTGCGCTGTCACGACGATCGTAACGACCACCGCCACCACTGCTGCTACCTTCACGGAGTACAGGCTTACCAGTTGCACCGCTGCCAGCGCGACGTTCGCCGCCACCGCCACCACCACCACGAGAGCGGTAGCCACCATTACCACGATCTCCACGATCGTTACGGTCGCCACGATCCCCACGATCGTAATCACCACCACCGCGATTTTGTGGCTCTTCCATGTCTAACCAAGCTGGACGAGTTTGGTCGTATACCAATTGAAGTGCTGCTGCTGCGACGGTATGAATGTCGTACTCTTCAGCCATTTTAGCGATGATTGGCAAGAAGGATGCTACCCGTTCGCCAGAGAGAGCTTCTTGAACTTTAGCTTGGATTTTGTCAACGTGAGCCGCTTCTACTTGAGAGCGGGTAGGGATTTGACAGACATTGAGGGACTGTTTGACCCGACGTTCGATCGCTTGTAGTTTACGACGATCGAGTGAATGAATCAAGGAGATTGCTACGCCTTCTTTACCAGCACGTCCAGTCCGACCGATCCGGTGAATGTAGTTTTCTACACTATCAGGTAAATCGTAGTTAATTACGTGGCTGAGGTGGTCTACATCTAGACCCCGTGCAGCGATATCTGTAGCGACGATCCAGCGCACTTTGTCACCACGGAAGCGGGCTAGGAGACGTTCCCGTTGAGTTTGGGTGAGGTCGCCGTGGTACTCATCCGCACTGTGTCCAGAAGACTGGAGTTGGTTGGTGAGTTCTGCGGCTGCTTTCCGAGTACGGACGAAGATAATCGCCGATTCTGGTTGTTCCAATTCGAGGATTGGTTGCAGAGCCTGAGCTTTAGTCCATCCACGCGGGATGAAGTAAACTTGTTGTTTGATTTTGGAAGGTGCTGCTTTAACTTGATCGACTGTGACAGTCACAGGATTTTTGAGGAAGCGGTTGACCAATGAGCGAATAGGCGGTGCCATCGTCGCCGAGAAGAAGGCGGTTTGACGCTCGGTAGGCAATTTGCTCAAAATTAGCTCGATGTCGTCGATGAAGCCCATACTGAGCATTTCATCAGCTTCATCTAGTACCAACCATTCGACTTGTCCGAGGCGGAGATGTCCGCGATTGATTAAATCGATCACCCGACCAGGGGTACCGACAACGGCAGATACACCGCTTTCTAACCGACGAATTTGAAGGTCGATCGCCTGTCCACCATATACAGTTAAGATGGGTGAGCGACGCTCGTTGCCACCTAAGAAGGTCTTCATGGCTGCGGAAACCTGCATTGCTAACTCACGAGTCGGAGTTAATACTAATGCTTGAATTACCGGACGCTGCCAGTCGATCCGCTCGATCATTGGGAGCGCGAATGCAGCAGTTTTACCTGTACCTGTTTGCGACTGTCCGACTACATCTTTACCAGATAGTAGATAGGGAATGGCTTGTTCTTGAATATTGGTTGGTTCAGTAATCCCCATCCCTTCCAATTGTGTAACGATACGATCGGAAAGGCCAAGGCTAGAGAAAGAAACGGTCATAATTTATATGTAAGTGGATTCGGTATGATTACAATCGAAAATTTAGGAGCTAATATTTAGGAATTAATCAGTAGACAAACCAAGGAAAACGTCGTACCCAATATTCAAACCATTCAGTCTAGGGATGGGTGTGAATTAGCTGTAATTCTACACCGATAAGAAAAATACCAAATAGTTTCAGAATGTTCGCATCAGTTGCGAGGCGGAGATTCTGTGATAAATTGTTGTCGAAATAAATCGGTCTTTTTACTGAGTTCTAGCGGCTTCGCTCCAATCCAAAATTCAAAGATATTCTGAATTTTGAATTTAACAGTTATTTTGTTAGTAGCAATCACTTACCAGCCTAACATCAATTGTTAAAATTTGATACTGGCGGATAACCGATCGCTACTAATTTTTTACTGATAGACAATCTCACCGTGGAGATCGTAATGGTCTGCTTCGTGAATCGTAGCGGAAACAATCGACCCAAGGCGGGCACTTCCACTAAGATACACTAATCCGTCCACTTCTGGTGCAAATCTGGCAGATCTGCCCACCAACAACCCTGATTCTGGATTTTCCTGTTCGACGAGGACATCGACAGTTTTGCCCACTTCGAGCTGATTGCG
>NZ_JANOJV010000070.1:0-2034 GCF_031418915.1 Chamaesiphon sp. VAR_48_metabat_135_sub
AAACTATATCAAAAATCTAAACACTTCACCCCCAACAAAACCCAGTGCAATCGCTTTCTCCAATGGGAAATACCTGAGACAGGGCTAGAAAATAGCGTGGCGGGGTACCCGCCCAGCACTCTCGTTGGCATCAAATCTGCACTAGGCACGGGCAAAACTGAAGTTCTCAAAGCTTTGGGTGCTTGGGCGAAAGAACAGGGCTTAGAACTGATTTTCATTGGGTATCGAAATAATCTACTCAGGCAAACTTGCGATCGCATCCCCGATCTCTATCACATCGGTGATGAAAATAAAGTATTTTTAGACTCTGACTATCACAAAGCCATTTGTCACCATTCAGCAGGGCTAATCAACCCATCCCAGATGGGGAATAAGATTGTCATTCTCGATGAATGCGTTTCCGACTTGAGCGATATGCTCACCAGCAAGCTCACAGCCGGACGGCGCAAGGATGGGATGGATTCACGCCAAGTGAGATTGGCACATATTGAGGAGCTAGTTAAGAATTGTTACGGAGTCGTCGCTCTTGATGCTTATCTTAGCGATACCGAGCTGGATTTCTTGCGAAAGCTACGATCGTTCGATTTCGTCCATAAGCTCGAAAATACCTTCCGCAACCAAATGAACGTGCGGATGGTAAATCAAAAATCCACCGTCACCCGCGCTATTCTCGACGATGCTCTAGCTGGAGCAAACCTGTTAATTACCGCTACTACTCAAAAGCACTGCGAGAATCTAGAAAAATCCCTGATCCGGATCGGCATTCCCGAAGCGAATATCTGTCGAATCGATGGTACAACCGATCGGGATGATACTGTCGGGTTATTTTTCCGCAATCCTAAAGCTTATTTAGAGCAACATCGCCCCCAAATCGTGATTCTCTCACCCACGGCTGAGAGTGGCATTAGTATCGATTTAGCTGGATATTTTACGACTCACTACCATTTCCACCTGGGCAATTTAGGGATTCTGTCCGGCTTGCAATTCCTGGGTAGATATCGAGACTTTAGCGCACCCCGCGTTATTTACTGCGAACGGCAGGGACGCATCGGTGATGGTAACTCTAGCTCATTTACTAAGTGGGTGAAAGATGAATTCGATCGTCAAGTCCATGAAGATATGGATCTAGTCTTTATGCTGCTGGATCGAGGGGCGGCTGATGAGGCGATGAAAATCCTCACTAGCTATGCCAATAAGGAAGATATTTGGCTCAAACTGGCTCACCAATACAAAGCCAATCTCAACGAGGAGATGAAGCACCTGCGCGAACTGTTCGTCGAAGCAATGGTAGCAGATGGTTATACAGTCACGATCGATCCTGAAGATGTCGATGGTTGTGACGATACCGACGATTTGATGGGTAGAGTCGAAGTCGAACGACGAGTAGTGCAGTCGCGGCGGATTTACGAGGCACCGGATATCGACAGACTTACATACGAAGAAATTAGAAACGATCCCAGTGCGAATGAATTAGATAGACTACTGGCGAATAAATATTACCTCACCCAACAACAGTTACCAGGAATTACCCAGACGCTGAGTTATTCAGCCGAAATGATTCAGATGGTTAAGTACAACCATCCAGCCTTGATTAGAACGCTCGAAACTTATCATTACCTGCTCCATCCCGAACTAGCCGAAATCAACCATTTAGCTGCTTGGCTACCTGTCGCTGAAACTGGTTCTGTCTGGCTCCCAGACCAACTAAATCGTTCTTCATTGCCGCTAGTAAGGATCGGGCGAGAATTGGGCTTGCACGACCTCATGAAGGGGGAGTTCGACGAACAACAGATTGCCGCAATTACCCAGCAGGTTGCTGATTCTAAACTTTATCAGTCCTGTTTGAAAATCAACGTCAATCCCAACCAGCCACACGATCCGGTTAAGTTATTCCGGCGCATTCTCAAGAAATTTGGACTTAAACTGGTCAAACTAAAGGATGACGAGTTCAAATTAGATGCTGTGGCAAATTCGATTCTGGCTTTTAAAGGTGCGCCTAAGTACGAATTACTCACCCCTGAACTAATCGAGCAA
>NZ_JANOJV010000071.1:0-7140 GCF_031418915.1 Chamaesiphon sp. VAR_48_metabat_135_sub
TTTTCTGGTCTGGGGTGTCGATGCCCACCGCCTTGTAGAATTCATGCCACGAGCAAAAATACCAACCCTTCAGCCGCTCCGAGGTCGCCAGCTTGGGGGCGGGTTCTAAGGCTTTTTTGGCTCGTTGTCTCCATCAATGGCGGTTAGATCTTTTTTTACTGGGTAATAGAACCAGTTTCTACAGTCTGTTCGGCTCTGTAACCGATCTCGCTCAATGTCCCCTTGTCTCTACGATCTTCGATTGCTTGGCGTTTAACTCCCAGTTTGGCGATTAATTCAGATACGGTATACCGCTCAATCGTCTCAAAGGCGATTGATGTGCGGTGTTTGTGCGGTGTTTGTACAGGGGGATTTTTTTCAGGGATTGGGGTAGTAGCGATCGAGTCATTCGACTTTGAAAGTCGAATGGGAGACATCACCCGATCGCTAAAGGCTTTTTTAATTCCGCCACCTCAGCCTCTATAGGTTCTAAAGCTACTTCTATAGATGTCTTAATCATTTCCTCTACATCATCAACACCTATAGAGGGGGTATTCAGATTAGCTATAGAGGATTTAACCATCTCTTCTATATCTAGATTACCTATAGAGTTTTTAATCATTTCCTCTATATCTGCTCTGGAGATACCCACAGGATCGAACTTTGGAGTATTCTCTATACTTCCTGTGGAGTCACTATAGATGTCGATGGAATCAGCCGCCAACATCCGATCGATCGCATCATTGACCAACCATCCCATCGAATATTTATATCGTCTGGCGAGGTCTGCGAATTTCTCCTTCTTATCCTCATCTACCAGCACGGAGAGGATCGGCTTACTGTTCTTTCCCATGATATTCATTTCCTATTGACATCCTCTATTATACCACAGGTATTCAGTAGGATATCAGTATATAAGTAGGATATATGTATAAATATCTATAGGTAAAATATTCCTATTGAATACATACTAATAACCTGTTGACCTATAGAGGAAATAGTGATAATATAGGTATATGGGAATCAGAGAGACGCACTCACCACCCGAACGGTAAAACATCAACAGATACACATGACAAAGCGATCGCTATCCCTAGGAAAGTTAAGCGATCGCCAAGTCAATCCAAACTCAAACAAGAAAGGATTCTTCAATCATGAAATTATTAGACGCTCGTGTCAACGGAATGCCTCGCCAAGTGACCACTAAGTACGGTGATAAGTCGGTTCTAGATGTCGCCACCAGTGAGGGCAATTACACCATCTGGCGACCCGCTGGGGACAGTGAGGTGATGGGACGACGGAACGGGGAACGGGTCAGCATCGCGCTGGACTCCAAGGGTAAAGCCTCACTCGTCGAACACGCCTCTAATTGCCCCGCTGTCGGTTTAGTCCCTACCCCATCCCCTACCGATGATGTGAAACTACCTTTTGAAGCTGAGATGAAACTAAAGCAACAAATGGGATTTACCACTGACCCACAGCCATCTCGAAGTGTTGAAATTGCCGATTATATCGACAGGTTGGGTAAGCTCTATTCCCATTGTTTAACCACAGCCGCTAGTATGCCCACTAGCATCGAATTAGAAGCCCCTGAGATTAAAGATGTAGCCACTACCTTCTTCATCCAGACTGTTCGCCACTTTAACCTCTAATCCTCACGGGGTGGGCATTCCCCACCCCAATAACTAACCACTATCCCCCAATTTTGGGGGACGACTCCAATATGAAATATCAAAGAGGAAAAACCCATACCATGTGCGACATTGATGAAATCCAGTCCGAGCGGGATTATTTTTGGGCGATTGCGTTTGTGGAGGTCGATGGCGATATCGATCGCCATTGGCAAGAATATGAATGCGAGTTGCCGTTAAATTTTCAGGAGATTCATGGCATTCTTGATGATTTCAAATATTTTACTGAGGGTATATTTTGGGATGATGATTTAGAGCTATTTGTCGCGCAGAAAATCTGGCGGGATAAATGTCTTGGGGATCGGATTTGCAATCTGGAATTTGCCGTACATTTAAAAAAGTGTCACTTTACCCATAAAATGGCGAACTTGTGAATCATAACATGGCTGAGAGTTCACGAAAGTAGTCCGTTTCAGGCGATCAATGAATCAAGTTTTGTATCATAACTTGGCGTTGAGTTCTAAAATTGAATCATAATGAGGCGATGAGTTCTTTTTGAGAATTGCATACCAATCTCACTGAAAACAGCAGTTTTTCAAGAACTCTCAGCCAAGATATGGTTCAAAATGCCAAGATATGGTTGAAGAGGAGGAGTACTCGCCTTGAACCCAAGAGAATTTGAACAGTGGTGTCAAACACTGAAATTACCAGCAGCAGCCATCGAATCGATCGCCAAGATTCGGTCGGCTCCCCCAAGCCGTCGCGTCCAGGGACGAGCCTCTAATGTCAGTGGCACCTATCCTTCCCAAAAAATGGGGCTGACCATTCAATTTGAGAGCCACAAAGTGGAATTGTGGGCAATTTACTTGATGGAACACGACCCAAATGTTCTAGAGTATTACGACCAACCATCCTGCTTTAAAATTCAATACACCAACAAATCTGGTCGCAAAATCGGTCACTATCATACGCCAGACTTCTTTGTCCTGAGCACCGAGTCAGCCGCCTGGGTAGAGTGGAAAACCGAAGCTCAACTACAGAAACTGAGTGAAAAATACCCCACTCGCTATCAGATAGCCGCAGATGAGTCGTGGCGATGTCCTCCAGGAGAAGCTTATGCCGAACCGCTAGGACTCAAGTATCAAGTCCGTACTGATGCCCAATTACAGCCCATCTACATCCAGAATTTAATCTTTCTAGAGGATTACCTCAGATTTAAAGCAGACAGTAATCCGTCGATTCAAGCACTGGTAGAAGAGAGAGTTAAAAGCGCACCAGGCATTACTTTAGCCAATCTATTGGCATCAGAATCGCAGCTCGCAGCCAACGATGTTTATGTGATGATAGTACTCGACCAACTCTACGTCGCACTGTCAGATGTGCCACTCGTACAGCACGAACGAGTACGGCTATATCCAGACCGCCAGACTTATGACACTTATACAGAGAGTTCTCAACACCAAACAGCTACCTCACTCGCTCTGACAGCACCGCCGACACTAGTTGCCAACACACGTCTGCGCTGGGATGGCAGACTCTGGACATTAGTTAATCTGGGGGAGACAACCACCACCCTACTACCAGAAATCGGACAGCCACTACAAATATCTTCCGCCTTCTTTTACCAACTCCTCGACGGGGGAGCTATTAGCTTTCCTGAAGTAGCAGGAGCAACGAATCCAGAAGTGATGGCACTAATGGAGGGAGCATCGCCGAGCGATCTCAGAGCAGCTAATCAACGGTTTGGGGCAGTCATGGCTGACCGAGAGCAAGGAACGGCAGGGCAGAGTGATATCCCCAAGCGGACTCTGAGTCGATGGTTGAAGCAGTTTCGAGAAGCAGAAATTAAATACGGTTGCGGCTATGTCGGACTGCTCCCCAGAACCCAATCGCGGGGGAATCGCACAGCCAAAGCCCCAACCGCCGCCAGCGAACTACTCAACACCTTTATTACCGAGCAGTTTGAAACCCCCACCCAAGCACCTGCCGCTTCAGTCTATCGGGCGTACCAAAGAGCTTGCGAACAGCAAAACCTGGATCCACTATCGAGCCGCGCCTTCTATCAACGTCTCAAACAACGCCCCCAGAATGAGCAGATTGAAAAACGTAAAGGCTCTAAAGCTGCCTATCGGACTCAACCTTGGTATTGGGAGCTAACTTACAGTACCCCTCGCCACGGCGACCGACCCCTGGGAATCGTCCATATCGACCACACTCAACTCGATCTAGAATTACGTTCCGCGACAACGGGGCGATTGCTGGGAAGACCTTGGCTAACGCTCATGGTAGATGCCTATTCGCGTCGCATCCTCGCCATCTATCTGACCTTCGACCCACCCAGTTATCGTTCCTGCATGATGGCAATTCGCATCTGTGTCCAACGGTTCGGTCGTTTCCCTCAAGCCATCGTAGTCGATGGGGGGAAAGAGTTTCACAGTGTTTATTTTGATACCTTACTCGCGCGTTACCACTGCACTAAGAAGACTCGTCCAGCAGCTAAACCCCGCTTTGGTAGTGTAATTGAGCGACTGTTTGGGACTACCAACACCCAATTAATCTTCAACTTGTTAGGAAACACCCAAGCGACCAAACAAGTGCGAGAAATTACCAAGGCAGTTAACCCCAAACAACATGCCCTGTGGACATTAGGCGATTTATATACCTATTTAGTTGAATATGCCTATGTTATTTATGACCAAAACGAACACCCAGCCTTATCGATGTCACCCCAGAGTGCTTACGAGCAGGGTGAGATGAACGCAGGAGAACGACTGCATCGGCGGATTGCCTATGATGAAGACTTTATCCTCGCCACTCATCCCAGTCCCCGTTCGGGACAAGCTTTAGTCCAGACTGGAAAGGGGATTAAACTCAATTATCTCTACTATTGGAGCGATGCTTTCCGCCATCCTGAAGTCGAACGGACGAAAGTATCAGTGCGTTATGACCCCTTTGATTTGGGCGTGGCTTATGCTTACGTTCAAGGGCGGTGGGTTAAGTGCATCTCGCAGTATTACAGCATTTTCTCAGGGCGGAGTGAACGAGAACTGCTGTTGGCTTCGCTCGAAATCAAACAACAAGCCAAACTTACCCAAACTCCCACCACTATTTCTGCTAAACGGTTGGCTGATTTCCTTAGTAATGTCACCGCTCATGAGGCTCTGATGCTGCAACGCTTGCGAGATTTGGAGGGACAAAATGTTCTCAATACACTCGGACAAAAATCGTCATCTGCTCCACAGCTCCAGCCGCCAACAGAACCGTTTGCTTCCGGTAGTCTTCAAACCCTTGCGGACATTCAACCCGAACGAGTTTTATCTCTAGATCTGTCCCAAATCCCGTTGTTTGAGGAGTACCGTTAATGAAGGATGTTTTGACTCTCGACTTGAAGCTGGAACTAACATCCAAGCTAACTCACTTTAAAGAGTATGCCGTATCACATCCTCAATTACTTCAAGTAGATAAGGTGCTGATGCAAGCCATTCAAGAACCTGCTGGGTTTGCTCATGTGCTGATCTATGGGCCTTCTGGTGTGGGTAAAACAACGATGATTCGCCAAATTTCCCGACGGTTAAATGAGATCTTACCAGCCGCTGCTACTGATCGATCTAGCTATCGTCATGGGAATTCTGAGCCAGTGCCTTTATTATTGTTGGAGACACGTCCACCAGATGGCGGAGCTTTCAACCGAGCGGATTACTATCGCACTGCACTGAAATTCTTGGGAGAACCTTTCTACGAACGCCGTCTGTTGGTCGATATCGATACCGAACAAACGATTGAGAAGAAAGGACGTGGACGGAGCAAAGCTACCCAGTTTAATGATTCTCCCGAACTGCGTCATGCGCTGGAAGCAGCAATGGCTAAACGGGGAGTCCGAGCCGTTATTCTCGATGAAGCCCAACATTTGATGAAGATAGGTAGTGGAGCCAGTGGTGGCAAACTACTCGACCAATTGGACTGGATTAAATCGATGACGAATGTGACTGGGGTGCTGCATATTCTGATTGGCACTTACGAACTGTTGAACTTTCGCAATTTAAGCGGTCAGGCATCGCGGCGGGGGTTGGATCTTCATTTTCCGCGTTATCTGTTTCAACACGAACAAGACCGTCAGGATTTTCAGGGGGTATTATTGGCACTGCTCAAACAGGTGCCGCTGGCGACTGATATCCCTGCTCTGATGCAGCATTGGTTCTATTTTTACGAACGGTCGATTGGTTGTATTGGTGTGCTCAAGGACTGGCTGATTCGGGCGGTAGCAGCAGCTATCCGCGACGGTAGTGACACCTTGACTCAAGGGCGATTAGAGGAACATGCGCTGTCTTTGTCCCAATGCGAACGCATGGCTCTGGATGCGATTGAGGGCGAACAAAAATTGGGCTATGCGGAAAGTCGGCGCGACCATTTATGGCGGTTGCTACAATCTGGGATGACATCAACGACTGTTCCCATGCCTGTTGTGGATAATTCATCGACCGAGGATGTCTCGCCACCTGCTAAAAAACCGAGGAAAAAGCGTTCTGCTCCGTCAACCACAGAGTCAGTAACGGTATCTGTCGAAACTGTCGAGGCTGTCGTTGAACCTGTCCCGCCTAAGAAAAGAAGGAGTAAAAAGACTGTCACAACGCCTGAAACAGTTCCTGAAACAGTTCCTGAAACTTTGAATGTCACTAGCAGCGATCTGGCAGTAGATCTGGTTCAGACCGAAATGCCTCTACCTGTAGCCGAGCCTGCTCAGAAAAAAACCTCAAGGCGGGTCGGACAGCGAAATCCACAACGAGATCCAGTTGGCTGAGATGATTGGGGGTGAACTATTTTTATTAGGAGGTACTTAGACTTGTGAAGCATAAAATGGCTTTTTACGCCATTTTATGGGTAAAGTGACAGCAGCTAGAAACGATTGGGGTGGTACGAACTCCACATCAAGGAACGATAAGGCGAGTGAAGTTATGTCACTTTACCGATAAAATGGCGAACTTGTGAATCATAACATGGCTGAAATTCCACGAAAGTAGTCCATTTCAGGCGATCGAAAAATCAAGTTTTGCATCATAACTTGGCGTTGAGTTCTGAAATTGAATCATAACAAGGCGATGAGTTCTTTTGAGAGTTCTCTGACAACCGCACTGAAAAACAGCGATTGTCAGAGAACTCTCGGACAAGATATGATTCAAAGTGCCAATTTATGGTTGATTATATCGATTTCTGCCTGTTGAGACTTAAAGCAAGATGAAATTCTAATTTGAGTTAGCTTAATGTCTGATTATTCTTAATTGAACCTCAACTCGACTAATATAATCTCGATCGTTAATCATTTCTGGCAACAAATCTTCAGATTCAATGGCTGCTCTGACTAAATCTGTAGCAGTAATTCTACCAATTCTGGAGCCATCGATTAATGAGCCAAATCCAGGAATAGAATGTGCCCGATATCTACCTTGATAAGCATTCCCAACTAAGTTAAACGGGGTGATATATTTTTTGGTGGGAATATTGTTACTTATTTTTGTTAGCGGCTGTATTAGCA
>NZ_JANOJV010000072.1:0-21854 GCF_031418915.1 Chamaesiphon sp. VAR_48_metabat_135_sub
CATTGTAGAGATCGCCTGCTGATTGGGAGAATTGCTGAAGAATTGCAGGATAGGATGAGCGATTCATGAATTTTCTCTACTCAAGCATCTAGATTTACAGGCTATTGCTAACATTAGATCGATTTAATGTTAGCCACCTGACGTTCTGTCACAATCGATCGACTATCGACACCCAACAGCAGCTAATCTAGAAATATCGAGAAAGCTAAATGAGATAGCTTCGGACAGTTTATATTAAAAAGTTTATTAGGACAACTATTATGACAATTTCTAAATTAGCTAATGATACTTACGCAATGACCGATCGCGAGCGGCAGAATCTCAGCCAGACGATCGATTATAGTCAGATTAATTCTATCCCTGAAATGTGGTCGATCGTTGCAGTAAAGTGTGGATCGGTAGTTGCCTTAAATGCACCCCATAACAAACCATAAATTAGTCTGACATACCAAGAGGTAGCTACTCAAATTAAATTATTTGCGACTGGGCTACAAAGCTTAGGAATTCAGCCCCATACTGGTGTCGCTTTATTTGCTGACAATAGCCCTAGATGGCTGATTGCGGATCAAGGAATTATGATGTCGGGGGCATTTAATGCTGTTCGTAGCTCTCAAGCCGATCCGCAAGAATTACTCTCAATCTTAGATAATAGTCAGGCGCGAACATTAGTAGTTGAAGATCTCAAGACACTAAAAAAGATCGGTAGTAAATTAGTCGATCTGTCAATTAGTTTAATCATTCTGCTCTCTGACGAAACCCCCGATCTAGAGCTGCCAATTAAACTCATTAACTTTGCTCAGACGATCGATCTCGGACATAGTGCAAGTTTTACCCCCGTTGCTCTGAAAAAAACCGATTTAGCAACCCTAATCTATACTTCAGGAACTTCTGGCAATCCCAAAGGTGTGATGCTTACCCACGGTAATCTCCTCCATCAAGTCAATACCTGCGGAACAGTTATTCCCGCAGTTCCGGGCTGGGAAGTATTAAGTATTTTACCGTCCTGGCACAGTTACGAGCGATCGTGTGAATATTATCTCCTGTCTCAAGGCTGTACGCAGATTTACACCAATATTCGCTATTTCAAGCAGGATTTGAAGGATTATCAGCCAAAGTGTCTGGTGGTAGTTCCGCGCCTATTAGAATCGATTTATGAGGGCATTCAGAAGCAATTTCGCGAGCAGTCTCCCAAACAGCAAAAGCTGGTAAACACACTCTTGGAGTCGAGCAAAAAATATATCGAAGCACGGCGGATCGTGCAAGGTTTGAGTCTGGAGTGTCTCGCACCTAGTCTGAGTCAAAAGTTAAATGCCCGCGTTCAAATGTCGATTTTAGCTCCAATTCATGCGATCGCCGACAAGCTCGTCTACACCAAAATTCGGGAGGCGACTGGTGGCAAAATTCAGAATATTATTAGTGGCGGCGGTTCTTTAGCCAAGCATATCGATCTGTTTTTTGAGATTGTTGGCGTTGATGTTCTCGTCGGCTATGGTTTAACTGAAACTGCACCGATTACCAATGTCCGTCGTCCCTGGCAAAATCTTCGCCTCTCATCAGGAAAACCATTACCAGGTACCGAAATTAAGATCGTCGATGTCGAAACTCGCCAACCAGTCTCGATCGGTCAAAAGGGATTAGTATTAATTCGTGGTCCTCAAGTGATGCAGGGTTATTACCGCGATCCTGAAGCTACTGCCAAAGCGATCGATCCTGACGGCTGGTTTAATAGTGGTGACTTAGGAATGCTTACGGCTAATAACGATCTAACGATTACCGGACGCGCCAAAGATACGATCGTCCTGAGCAACGGTGAAAATATCGAACCCACCCCGATCGAGGATGCTTGTCTACGCAGTCAGTATATCAGTCAAATCGTCCTCGTCGGTCAAGACCAAAAATCCCTCGGCGCACTGATCGTTCCTAATTCTGAAACTCTGCAAGCATGGGCGGATAGTCAAAACTTATCGTTAGACTTGACTACAGATCTCAGCGAAAACTCTAAAATTTTAGACTTATACCGCAATGAACTCAATCGCGAAGTCAAAAATCGGCCTGGCTATCGTGCGGATGACAAGATTGCTGTCATTAAGCTAATCTCAGAGCCATTCTCGATCGAAAATGGACTGCTGACCCAAACTCTTAAAATCCGTCGTCCAGTCGTGATGGAACGGTATCACGGTATGATTAACGAAATGTTTGCTCGCTAAATAGGGAATAGGGTATGGGGTATCGCCACTAGCCACTAGCCACTAGTACCAAACGACAGAAGTAAAGCACCCATAGCAATCGATCGGGAAGATAAAGAACTAATACTTCTGACTCCTGACTTCCGCATAGCGGTACTAGCTACTAACCATCAAAATTACCTAATCATGGATCTACCAGAAACTCAACTATTACTCAAACGAGTCGTCAATATCAAAGCCGTAGTTACTCAACGCTGGAAAGACGAAACTCAGCAGCTACTCCAGACGCAAATTAGCGAACTAGATGGACAACTTCAACAGTTAGAGATTCAGGGACAAAGAGCAGTTGCCGAAATCCAGAAGCAAAGTCTACAACCGCCTGGACCTCAGGTGCTCCAACAGATTGAAAGCATTCAAATGCAAGTAAATCAGCAGAAAAGCGAACTGCTAGAACAAAAAAACATGGCATTACAACAACTCCAGCAAGTTCAATTTCTCGAACTCAAACAGGAAGTCAGTCAAGGTCAAGTTGAAAGCCACTTCTCTGTCAAGCTAGGCGATAATTTGATTTCCAAAATGAATGTAGAAGTCCTGCTACATGATGGAGTCGTGATGGAAATTCGAGGGAATATCTAAGAGGATGTTTTTATACCTATGATTGTTGTAAATCTCCCGATTGTCCCTTTATAAAGGATCGATCGGGAGATTTTCAGGGTCTATGAATAACAAATCATACTTTTCAAATATTCTCTAACGTATAAATTGGTTGGAGATAACAGGGGGCTATCTGACTAAACTTTTCCCAGTCTTCCCCCACCATTCGATCGACTATTCTATTTGTTGCTGTTTACGCTTCATCAAAAAACGTGTACCGAGACAAACGCCTAAAACGATAAAACCTGATGTAGAACTTGGTTCGGGTACTGGTGTTGTTGGTGTTGATGCCGCACCCCCAACCAGCCGAAGAGTTGGTACACCATTGACATCAACCATCGTAATTCCAGTAACAGGTTGAATCGAAGTAGCTAAAGTTACTAAATTAATACCGATCTGTTGTTGGTTTGTTGTATAACCAATTAAATTGCCGCCTTCAAATGTTAGTCCAGAAACCCTTCCCGAATTAATATTTCCAAGTAAAGTAACCTTACCAGTCGCAGAGATCGAAAATAGACTACTATTGTTCGGATCGTTAGGAGTAGCGGAAGTAGTCAAAAATTCATTAGTGTAAGGGTTAAAAACGATATCACCAGCGTCACCAAGACTAATTTTATTGCCGTTAGCATCCTCAAAAAAACTAAAGGCAGTAGGATTAAAGTCAGCAACACCAGACCCACTCAGCGGAATTGATGTGGCAATACCATTCAAAGTGTTAATGCTATAAAAACCAAGATCTCCAACGAATTTACCATCTGCATTTGGAGTTCGACTTTTACCTGCAATTCCAAACAGATTATTCTTGTTATCAAAGCCTAAACCAGTCATCCCCGTTACGCCTAGATTGCCTTTGATTTCTTGGGTGTCAGTTCCTGGATTTAGTTTATACAATTGGTCGTAAGTAACACCAAATAAATCGTTTGTGGTACTTAAAGCTATGTCGGTTAGTTGTAATGAACTCAAACTATAAGGAGTACTAATTCCGGTTGAAGAATCGACTTGCCTGACTTCCGTAGTATTACCAGGTGGACGAAAAGTACTAATAAAGGATACCGCCCGTGCCGGAATGGCTTCAGTTAACGCGAGTAGTGTTATGCTTCCACACATTAAATACTCGATCTTTTTTCCTAATTGGATCATTCTTTAAATTCACCCTGAATGTAGATTGGCAGATAAAACTGTTGGTAGATTTTGCATGTATTTTTTGCAACACACAATTAAAAGTTAGCGTGTTTCGATGGAATTGTAAACGCGCATTTTGGCGGATTTACAGAAATATATTTGTCAGTAAATAGTACTTTTAGCTGTTGCCATTTTAGTCAAAATAAGCTGTAAATTTAAATGACTTAGAGTTGGTTGCGATCTCAAAATCACTGTAATGTTTAACAAGGTTTCAATTCTCCCGTCCTTTCGACTCCTTACTTATCAGGGTTGAAATCACGTCAAAACAGGTGCTTTTAAACAGAGAGTCTTCCTCTTCCCCTATCCTCTGGTCTTAACTCTAGGCTAAAATAGGAAGTCGCAAGCTCAACCTAACTGTTCGATCCTAGAATATCCATCATGGCAATACGCGAAGTTTTCATGCCTGCTCTAAGTTCCACCATGACTGAAGGCAAGATCGTCTCCTGGCAAAAATCGCCAGGGGAGAAAGTCGAAAAAGGTGAAATCGTTGTCGTGGTGGAATCCGACAAGGCAGATATGGATGTTGAAACTTTTTATAGTGGCTTTATTGCTACCATCATCGTTCAAGCTGGAGAGTCTGCTCCTGTGGGATCGGCAATTGCCTTAGTCGCTGAGACTGAAGCTGAGATTGAGGTTGCCAAACAACAGGCGAATGGTAAATCCCAACCTGCTGCGACAACTACATCTGCACCTGTGACAGCTACCACAACGATTGCTATCCCCGCGACAACTATATTGCAAAACACGACTACCCTCAGAAGCGATCGACCTGTAGTTTCGCCCCGCGCCAGGAAATTAGCCAAAGAATATGGTGTGAGTGTTGAAACTCTCAACGGTACTGGTCCCAATGGTAGAATTACGGCTGAAGATGTCAGCACCGCCGCAGGTAAAGCACCAGTAGCTACGATTCAAAGCGTATCAGCAACTCCAGTCGCCGCAGTAGCCCCAACTACAAGCCTCCCTGTTAACGTACCTTCCGCTCAAGTAGTTCCCTTCAATACGCTTCAATCTGCTGTCAACCGTAACATGATGGCGAGCTTATCGGTACCAACATTCCGCGTTGGTTATACGATCGAAACCAACAACCTCGATAAACTATACAAGCAAGTCAAATCTAAGGGTGTCACCATGACAGCACTGCTAGCCAAAGCAGTTGCCATGACTCTCGCCAAACACGCCACAGTTAACGCTAGCTACAACGATGCAGGTGTAAGCCACCCAGGTACGATTAACATCGCCGTCGCCGTCGCCATGCCCGATGGTGGCTTAATTACCCCCGTGCTTCAAGGTGCTGACAAACTCGATCTCTACTCCCTCTCTCGCATGTGGAAAGATTTGGTCGATCGAGCGCGGATCAAGCAGTTGCAGCCCCAGGAATACAGCTCTGGTACCTTTACCATCTCCAACCTCGGAATGCTCGGTGTCGATCGGTTTGATGCCATTCTACCCCCAGGTACGGGTGCGATTCTCGCCGTCGGTGCATCCCATCCTCAGGTAGTCGCCAGTGAAGATGGTACTTTCGCCATTCGTCGTCAAATGCAGGTAAATATGACCGCAGATCACCGGATCATCTATGGTGCTGATGCTGCTAATTTCCTCAAGGATTTAGCTCTATTGATTCAAACTAACGCTCAATCTTTAACGCTCTAAATCTACACAGAAACCCAATTTTCCTAAAAAGTCGGGTGTCTGAACCGCGCCAATCGCTCTAGCAGTTGCGATAAGTAATTACTCGGATAGATGGAATCGAGTAAAAATAAATTCAGTATTTGTACGAAGTACAAATACTGAATTTATTTTTATGGTGGAGACAGATAAAATCTCAAAATTACTGCGTCTATCTACCATGCAAAAATCAATCACATCATCCCTATTGCTTGGCGTTGCTACCACTAGCATCACTAATCTAGCTCTATTTTTCGGTACAAATTCAGCCCAAGCTGCAACAGTCCAGTTTACAGATTTAGCATCATTTCAAGCAAATACGACTGGACTAACAACTATCGACTTTGAAGGATTAGCTGGACCAGGAGGTATAGTTAATTACCCCTCTTTAACTACTGGTGGGGTTACTTTTACAAGTGGTCAGTTTATATATGTTGTGGATTCAGCGTTCGGTTCACCAAATTTTAATTGGGGTTCCGGTGCATCTTTAATGGCACCAGGCGCGACTTTACTTACCGCTACTTTGCCACCTGGGGTAACTGCTATTGGTAGCGATATTATGAGTGAGGTGCTGTACAGTAAGCTTTTTGACATTACACTCTCAACTGGTGAAACATTTAATCTACTTTCGCTTGCTCGTCCCAATCGAAAGTTTATTGGTTTCACTTCTGATACAGCTATTTCTTCGATCTCCTTTCTGGCTAGTGGGACAAGAACAGAAATAGATAACTTCACATTTGGAATGGCTAATACTGCTGCGACATCTGTCCCCGAACCTTTTACCATTATCGGTACATTAGTCGGCGGTACATCGGCACTGCGGATGAGAAAGAAACTTAAATCTGTGCGTAAATAAGCTACGCAAATATCCACTCATAAACCCGACTTTTTCAAAAAGTCGGGTTTGTTTGATTAACGATCAATCGAAATATAAAGCCTTTATGCAAGCTTTATAGCTTACTTACCACACAGAAAAATTGAGCAGTTCTGCGGAGTACACTTTCTCGATCTGAAAATTATTATGTAACTAGATAAACCTTTAAAACTGCTTAATTATCTAGTATGCAAAGATCGATCTCCTCCTCACTAGTGCTTGGATTTGCAACCACTGGTATCACTACTCTAGCTTTACTTTTCGGTACAAATTCAGCCCAAGCCGCAATAGTCCAGTTTACAGATTTGGCATCATTTCAAGCTAACACAAGTGGGTTGACCACGATCGACTTTGAAGGATTAGCTCCAAGGGGGAGTTATGAAAATTACAGCATTACTGGCTTAACAAATAGTGGCGTTAAGTTTACAGGTTTATCTAGCTACTATGGCTATTTGTATGTGATGGATTCAGCAGCCGCTCCCATTTATTATGATTGGGGTGGTTCTGGTGCGGTGCTTTTGGGCGATTATAATGGCACCATTACTGCTACTTTGCCATCTGGTGTAACTGCAATTGGTAGTGATATTATGAGCGTAATAAGTTATGCGTCCCCGTTTAACATTACACTTTCAACTGGTGAAAAATTTAATCTAAATTCACTTAATTATCCCGATCGTCAGTTTGTTGGTTTCACTTCCGATACAGCAATTGCTTCGATCTCATTTCAAACTATGGCTGGATGGGCAGAGTTAGATAACTTCAGATTTGGAACTGCTAGTACTGCCACATCTGTGCCAGAACCTTTTACTATTATCGGTACATTCATCGGTGGTACAGCCGCATTTAGGATGAGCAAAAAACTCAAATCTGCGCGGAAATAAGTACAGTGCCAACAGTTGTTCCAGCGTTTTGGATAGACTAATTGCAGTAGCAGAAATAACTTATACTAAGAACGCTTAGAAGCTGGACTTTTGAGAATTAAGCGACATCCCCGACTTCTCCAAGAAGTCGGGGATGTGTCTTCTAGATTCTCGATCCGCGAAGTCCAATATCTAGACATTTTTAGTACGTCTAGGGCCGCTAATACTAGCGATTGCTACTGACTGCGGAAGGTTTGCCAGAATTAGCCCGATTTTGTAATACACCGACCGCGCGGAGATATTGGGGATCTTGGGCACTTCCCATCAAGGCGGGAGAGTCGGCAAGGTTGCGTTGCTCCATAAAGTTGAGATCTACCTTTACGTCAGGGGTGACTCCTTTATGGCCAATATCGGTGCCATTGGGAGTATAGTAGTGAGCTACAGTGACCGCCATCCCCGAACCATCGGAGAGGGAGTGTACGGATTGAACTAGAGCTTTCCCAAAAGTTTGAGCACCAACTATCTGTGCGCGGCGATTATCTTTGAGTGCGCCTGCCAAAATCTCGCTGGCACTGGCGGAGTTACCATCGACTAAGACAGCCATCGGGAGTTGAGTCAACGCACCTTGAACTGCTCGAAAATCTTCATTTCCACCTTTACGATCGACTGTTTTAACGATCGTGCCATTATCTAACCACATTCGGGCAATTTCGACACTAGATTGCAGTAATCCACCAGGATTTCCGCGCATGTCTAGTACATATGCACTAACTTGCTGGCGATTGAGATCTTTGATCGCCTTTTGCATCTGCTCGGAAGAATGAGAGCTAAATTCTGACAGTCGGATATAGCCAACTTTGAGCGCACCTTCCTGTTTGACAGCAGAGAATACCGAGGATACTTCAATTTGGGCGCGGGTGAGGGGAATATCAAATGGACTCGCTCCACCCCGCGCAATTTTGAGCGTAATCGATTTACCAATTTCCCCGCGAATCAGCGTAATCGCACTTTCCAGGGTCATATTTTTGGTAGACTTACCATCGATCGCGACAATTGCATCCCCAGACTTGATCCCAGCTTTGGATGCAGGCGAATTTTCGATCGCTTCGGCAACTACAAGCTGCTTGGTGCGGGGGTGAGCTTCTAGTCGGATGCCGACACCAGACATTTCACCACTGGTTTGATTGTTCAGTGATTGAAACTGCATCGGGTCCATGAATCGAGTGTAAGGATCTCCCAATTTTCTCAGGGTCGATCGAATGGCGACATATGCTTCTTGGCGACTGGTATAATTGCGTTTGAGCAATTCCATTCTGGTGCGCTGCCAGTCTAGGCGATTAAAAGTACCGTCTACATACTCACGGTTGACAATCTGCCACGCCTCATCCACGATCGCTTTAGGACTATCTTTAAACGCTGCAATGGCGGAACTGGAAGAAATTGGTAATAATGTCGCCAAACAGGCTCCAGTAAACATTGCTCCGCGCAGAACTAGTTTATGTTGCCAAACAGATCGGAATGCAGATGGTTGGATCATAGGGTCAATTGTGGCATTCTTGGGATGTATTGTCGATCGTCCCTCGGACAGACAATCGTGTCTTTGCTAATCTAACTCAATCTCGATGAATTTGCTGCACAACAAGTGCTTTTACGTTAATCTATGTTAAAAAACTTAATAAAGATTAACTTAGTGGTAAATTTGGAGTAGACTTTTGCTCATGATTTTAGCTACTGGAATTTGGATTGTCACCGATCCAGTCAAATTGGGAGTGCTGGAAGCTGAAAGAGATCGATATCTGTGAAAGTTAAGTTGTTTGGGGCTGGTGTATCCGGATGTTCGCGATGGCACCGAGTGGCAAAATTACAGCGATCGCACAAACCTAATGACGCAGATACTTGTGGAAAAGGTTCCAAATCGGCTCGTTGGCGTAGCCTTTCCTTTGGAGAATCGACATCCAGCCAATTTGTTAGTTTATTTAATAATGCCAGTAAATCTAACTTGGTTTGACGATGTTGCTTGAGCGTGTAATTAATCTTTACCGATTTGGGTTTTGGGGTGGATTGGATAAACCAGTAAGTAAATGCCATCTGTTTGGGTACATAATCGCTGGTTTCGGCGAGCAGATATAGGTACAGTCTAGTTTGCCATTCGAGATCTAGATCTTGTTTATATCTGGGCAGTGGGTAAGTTTTCCAATCGATAATATCCGCCCGTTCTGGTTGTAGAATCAACAGATCGTAGATAGCCGTAAATAAATAATTATCGATTTCTAGCGTCCGCACATGCTCGCTCTCTCGCACGGTTTGGGAATTTGTCTCAAACAGTTCGGGTGCTGTTTGGAGCATTGCTTGCACCCAAGTATTTAATTGGGTCGATCTCGCTAAAATTGGTTCGATGGGTAGTCCCAATTCTCGCTGGTGCATTAGCCAATGAAAGTCACTCCCCAACTGAGTTTTGGACTGTTGGGTTGGGGATATGGGCAATGTTAATCGATCGCAATAGGTATACTCAAATTGACGCGGACAGGTTTCGAGAATTTTGAGATGTCGTTGAGATATTCGCAGCATTCAGCGGTGGAGGGTAGGGACACGGTGCGTTGGTTCGTGAGAGATCGAATTCGATCGCATTACAGAAAATTAACATCGATCGAGATTCCTAGCCACCAACCCATAAATATCGATATAATTCAGGCATCGGACTTTGATTAACCTAGCGTAAAGAAAGGTAACTGCCATGAACATTTTTACTCGTTACGCTTAACACATTTCCACCATCAACGGTGTCAGAAAAATTTATCTAAGTCGCAGTGCAATATTCTTCACCCTTGAATTCATTAGCGAAGGGGACATGGTTTAAACTTATCTGTGGTGCTAGCTTTGGGCACTTACCAGCCATCCGCAATCTGGCGATCTCCTATACATTAGCAGGAGCTGATTGTATCGATGTAGCTGCCGATTTAGCAGTAATCGCCGCAACAAAAGATGGGATCGGAATCGCCCAAAAATTAGCGCGAGCAGATCGAGATCGGCGATATCCAATGATGGATATGCCGCTGTTGATGGTGAGTTTAAACGATGGTACCGACCCCCATTTTCGCAAAGCAGAATTCGACTCATCACAATGTCCAACAGATTGTCTGCGTCCGTGCGAGCGAATTTGTCCGGCTGATGCAATCGGTGTAGCGGGTGTGATCGATGCTCGTTGTTATGGCTGTGGGCGGTGTTTGCCAATTTGTCCCTTGGGATTGATTACCACACGAGATCGAACTGCAACTCCTAGTAGTATTGTCCCCGCTCTCACAGCAGAGGATGGTATCGACGCGATCGAAATTCACACTCAGGCGGGACATTTAGCCGACTTCCAAAGATTGTGGCAGATACTGGCACCAGTCGCCCATCATCTGAAATTGCTGGCGATTAGTTGTCCCGATAGTAGCGAATTAATCTCTTATCTGCGATCGATCCACGCTACCATTGCCGCAACTTATCATCCGCAGCCACTCCCATTTTCACTCCTCTGGCAAACCGATGGGAGACCGATGAGTGGCGATATTGGTGCGGGTACGACTCACGCAGCAATTAAATTAGGTGAAAAAGTCTTAGCAGCCAATCTACCAGGTTACGTACAGCTAGCTGGAGGCACAAATCACTACACCGTTCCCAAATTACGGGAACGCAGACTTGTTCGGGGTGTGGGAAGTATGGGGAGTGTGGGAAATCTATGGGTTGCAGAAAACGATAATTATACTGACAAGTACGTCCACGGCGTTGCTTATGGAAGTTATGCTCGTGTTCTACTCTCACCAATTCTCGATAAATTGGATCTGCTCGATGACAATCCTGGAAAATTAGAGAGCCATCCAGATTTATTATCGGCTGCTGTGTCGATCGCACAGGATTTAGTCGGACAAATTAAAGGATCGAATAACATCCCAACCCGCCTCTAACTCTTTCTTTCTCTGCGCCCTCTGTCTTGATGTCCTTGTCTTGAAAAGGTGCTTTACTTGCGGCGTTTTTATTCGGGGGCTCCCCCCGAATAAGAAAACGACAAGACAGGGGAAACCCCAAGACCACTGGGCGGGTCACCCGACCAGCAGCACTTTTCGCAAACAGTAGGGGAACCCCACGAGCGGACATCGCTGCGCTTCTGCGGTTTAAAAAAGATCGGAGATGCTGCGTGGATCTACTCACCCAGACTATAAATGTCCTGTCTGCGGCACCCCTGTCTTGTCGGTTTTTTATTCTGGGGTTCCCCCAGAATAAAACCGCCGCTCCGAGGAGGGGATTTTACCGAGATCGGCTCAATCAAAAACAATCACCTGTAATGGACGAAAATTTAAGTTTAGGTAGAACACAAATCACCGACGATCTTGGTGATTTATTAGCCGTGTTGCCAGAGTCAATTCGGATCGCCCTAGAAAGGCATCCCAAACTCAGCATCCTGATTGAAGTCGTGATGGACTTAGGGCGTTATCCCGAAGCGAGATTCCCCGACGGCGCGGAATATCTCAGCGAAGTAGCCATAACCAAAGCCGAATTACAGTATTGTGTCGATCGATTGGGTTCATTTAGTGGTGACAATCGCGCCGGAATCGAGCGTACCCTCCACCGAATTAGCTGTATGCGAAATCGGACGGGCGAAATTATCGGTCTCACTTGTCGGGTTGGGCGGGCGGTTTATGGCACGATTAATATGATTCGCGACCTGGTAGAAACAGGGAAATCGATTCTGATGTTGGGTCGTCCTGGGGTCGGGAAAACCACCGCCCTGCGAGAGATTGCCAGAGTTCTAGCCGACGAACTCGGTAAGCGAGTCGTAATTATCGACACCAGTAATGAGATTGCTGGCGATGGCGATATTCCCCATTCAGCCATCGGGAGAGCCAGACGAATGCAAGTCGCTCGTCCCGAACTACAGCATCAGGTCATGATCGAAGCTGTTGAAAATCATATGCCCCAAGTCATCGTCATCGATGAAATCGGTACAGAGTTGGAAGCCCTCGCCGCTCGGACGATCGCCGAACGCGGCGTACAATTAGTCGGTACCGCCCACGGTAATAAACTCGAAAACCTACTCAAAAATCCCACCCTCTCCGACTTAATCGGTGGAATTCAAGCAGTCACCCTCGGCGATGAAGAAGCCCGCAGACGAGCATCCCAAAAAACCGTCTTAGAGCGCAAATCACCACCCACCTTTGAAATCGCGGTCGAAATGCAAGAACGCCATCAGTGGGTCGTCCACGATAGTGTCGCGGAAATGGTCGATACCCTCTTGCGTGGTCGTCAACCGACAACCCAATTGCGGACAGTTGACGACACTGGTAAAGTGACCATCGTCCGCCAACTTCCCGAACCAGGGAAAAATGGTTTGATGCCACCTCCCGACGCGCCCAAATCGCCTCGTGGCTGGCGATCGACAGGCAGAATGACCCCAATAGCGACCATGCCCACCACCCTAGCTACAAATGCCTCTCAAGCCACTCTCGAAGCAGATCTAGGATTCGCTCAACTACTAGAGCAGAATTGGGATAGCGATGAAGCGACGTATTCGGAAGCTGTTACTGGTGCTAATGGTGAAGATCTACCACTCCACGTTTACCCTTATGGGATCGGGCGCGACGAATTGGAGCAGGTGATCGAGGTGTTAAATCTACCTGTGGTACTAACCAAAGACATGGGTAATGCCGATGCCGTATTAGCTCTGCGGACACATATCAAAAATCACTCCAAACTACGTCAAATTAGCAAGGTACGCCAAGTCCCGATTTATAGCGTCAAATCGGGGACGATTCCCCAAATCACCCGCACGCTGCGACGGATGCTGCACATGGATAATCCTGGCATCCCCGAAGAAGCAGATTTGCGGTTATTTACACAGCACGGGAGTAATGACGAGGTAGAAGCTTTAGAGGAAGCTCGATTAGCTGTCGAGCAAATCGTGATTCCGAAAGGTCAGCCTGTCGAATTATTACCTCGATCGAGTACCGTGCGCAAGATGCAACACGAGCTAATCGAACACTATCGGCTCAAATCTGCTAGTTTCGGCGACGAACCCAATCGGCGACTGCGAATCTTTCCAGCTTAAATCTCAGATTTTGCTAGTACTAAGCGGCGTAAGTAAACCTACTATTAACAAAGGCGGATACTTCAAAAATTGCGACAAAAACTCGATCGATAAGTGGGAATACTAGTCTTGTGGGGTTGTACTCAAATTACTAATTTGTCAGACCCCAAAAGAGTGCTATTTCAAAGATCGCGAGCTAAATATATGCTGAACTTTTCAAACAAACTAGACCGATGGGAACATTTGTGGAGTAAACAAAATATCATTTATTGGGCATTTGGTTGGTCGGCGTTATCGCTACTTACTTATATCTTTTTTAGTGGCCCAGCCCAAGGCGCAGAGCGACCATTTTGGTATCGCATTTTTACTGCGTATATCTTACAAAATGTGCCTTCATTAGTGGCTGGATTACTGTGTCTTAGAAATGGATTGAGCCGACGGATGCCCAGCGGAAGCCGAGTTTGGTTACTGATGGGAATAGCTTTAATATCTTACTTTGTTGGAAATATTTTCTTTAGTTCGTGGGAATTAGTTTGGCACCTCAATTCAACTGGTTCGCTCGGCGATCCTTTTTTCACGATCTTTTATATTTGTCTGTCATTCGCAATGGTGTTGGCGATCGCCAGTAAGCGCGTTCGGTTGAACATATATCAATGGGCGATTGTTGTCGCAATCGGTGTTTATGCAGCAACGATCGCCATGTGGATTCTCAAGCCTGCAGTGGCTAATCTTTCAGCACCAGTCGAGCCATCGGTTTCGATCGTGCAAACGCAAAATGCCGCAACGGTTTCAGATCGAACTACTGCACCCGATATCAGCAAGCCAGAGAGCAATCCAACTACAGATGCACCCAGATGGGTAATGTTTTTTGATGGTATTTTGAAGCCTTACGGTCAAAAATTAAACATCTTTTATGTCTGGTGTGATGTTGCCTTATTTGTGCTCGCAGTCATCATGATTTTAGGTTTTTGGGGGGGAAGACTCAGCAATGCTTGGCAGATTAATGCTCAGGCGATTATTTGCTTCTATATTGCTGATATGTGGTTTGCCTATGCTGCAAATCAGATTAAGGACTATCAAGTTGGGTTTATGTTAGAAGTCTTTTGGATTCTCGGCTCCATCCAATTTGGTGTCGCTGCGGGCATCGAATTCGAGCATATGCGATCGCGCCAAAAATATGGTGGAATGGATTAACTCACATCTTGCATCAGAACGCAGCTACTAGTGAATAGTGAATAGTCCCTAGAAGTAAGTTTTGAGGATATTCTCATCAGTTCTATGTATTGGTGCAAGATCCAAGTTTACCCTTTCCCCTTTCCCCTTTACCATGAACGATCTCCATCAACAGATCGAAGATCGCGCTCGTGCTATCGGCTTCCATGCTGTCGGTATTGCCTCGATCGACCCTCATGATACCCAAACTGCGGCCACACGTCTGCAAGAGTGGTTATCGTTGGGCTATCAAGCTGATATGGCATGGATGTCCGATCCGCGTCGTCAGGATATTTATCGACTGATGCCTTCAGCAAAAACAGTAATTGCAGTCGCGCTCAATTATTACACCCCACACCAACGTCCAGAAGATCCAGCTTATGGCAAGATTGCTCGCTACGCTTGGGGGCGTGATTATCACAAAGTTTTGACGAAAAAACTCAAACAACTAACTAATTGGCTGATCCAAGAATTTGACGGTGTAGAGGCACGTTATTACGTCGATACTGGACCGATTCAAGATAAGTTCTGGGCACAAGCTGCCGGAATTGGTTGGATTGGTAAAAACGGAAATGTCATCAATCGTCAATATGGTTCGTGGATATTTTTAGGGGAAATTGTCACTAATCTCCAACCAATTCCTAGCGATCCCCATTTACAACACTGTGGCACATGTACGCGGTGCATTTCTGCTTGTCCGACAGGTGCGATTATAAAACCTTTTGTTGTCGATGCCAATAAATGTATTGCTTACCATACGATCGAAAATCGTGCGCCGATCTTACCACCAGAAATCGCCAATAATTTAGAAGGTTGGGTGGCAGGTTGTGACATTTGTCAAGATGTCTGTCCGTGGAATCAGAGATTCGCCAAACCTACAGATGTAGACGATTTTCAACCTTACCCTAGTAACCTGGCTCACAAATTAACCGAACTGGGATCGCTCACAGATGAGTTGTGGGATCGCAGCTTCACAGCCTCTGCATTGCGTAGAATTAAACCAGCGATGTGGCGACGGAATGCTACCGCCAATCTTCAGAAATTAGGGTCGCAATCGATCGTTAATTAGATTACAATTCTAACATCAGCCTCGGCTTCCTCCCACATGCACAACAACTCTAAACTCGTCATTTTTGACTTTGATGGCACCTTAGCAGATACTTTAGGTGCGTTGATGCGAATTAGCAATCGATTGGCACCAGAATTTGGCTATCCACAAATTAGCGATGCTCAGTTTGCTAATCTCAAATATCTAAGTTCCTGGGAAATTATCCGGTTTTCCAAAGTTGCCTTGTGGAAGCTTCCGTTCTTATTGAAACGGGTGAAAGAAGAATTTCCAGGGGAAGTTCGGAATGTAAAATTATTTCCTGGCGTAGTCGAACTATTAAATACGCTCAAACTTCAGGGTTATCGATTGGGAATTGTCAGTTCCAATGCCGAGGCAAATATTCGATCGCTCTTGAAGCAACATCAGATCGAACATCTGTTTGATTTTGTCAACACTGCGTCCACTTTTGGCAAAGGCAAGGCAATCGGGCGGTTAATTAAGCAATATCAATGCTCTAAATCCGACGTAATTTATATCGGCGACGAAATTCGCGATATTCAAGCTGCTCGATCGATCGCCATTCGGATCGTCGCTGTAGGCTGGGGCTTCAATGCACCCACAGCTCTGATGGACAAACAACCCGATCTCCTAATTACCAAACCCCTCGCCCTAATTAATGCCTTGGCAAGGTTTTATCCTACTCCGACAAGTCAGTTAGCCTGTTTGTGAATGGTAGATGGTGAATAGTGGATAGTCGAGCTATTAGACCTTCTGCGAAAGTAAAAGCTGAATCATTTTCAATACTGTTTTCATCTAAAATTCCCCCTATTTCCTATTCCCTGTCTTGAAAAGGTGCTCTACTTGCGGCTCACCTTTGGACGGGTTCCCCGTCAAAAAAGGTGAGACAAGACGGGGGAACCCCAAGACCGCACTTTTCGCTATTCCCTGACTTTCGCAGGAAGTCTATTGTGTTGAAGGGCTGGTTGTTCCCGAACCCCGAATTCAATCTACCCCATGCACTAAGGTTAACAACGCACCTATTTGCTCCTGTCCATTAATTGCTAGATCGCTATTACAGAGGTAAAGTCGATTGTCTACCCGATGAAGTAGATCGCGCAGGATTCGCTCTAACCGTTGTTCGTCGATCGTTTGGGTGTCAGCTTCCGTCCATGATTTGCCCGTTGGCGCAGTCTCTCCTCTGGAGAATCGATTCTTGAGTAGTAGATTGGCACCATAGAGCGTCGCCGCCCCACCTTCTGCCCATAATGGCGATCCGACATCCAACCAAAAATGATAGGGATGCGATCGCTTGCTAGCACGGTATTGAAAGATATTCGAGAGAGTGACGGATTGCTTCTGTGGTTGCAATTGACTGACGGGATAGGGATTTGCACTAACGGTACCCTGGCGGAGAAGGAGGATAAATTGAGCGGTAATTTGATGAGTCGATTGGAGATATTCGGCTGTGCTGTAGGTACGTTCGACAACTTGCCAGTAGTGTTGGGCGGTTTCCATCAATTCCCGCAGGGCTGAAAGTCTGTCGAATGGTAAATAACTACCTTGCTGGAAAAAGTACCCAATCGCATCTGTTAATAAATTTAGGGGCGATGGCTGTTCCTCTCTTACTCGATCTACCCATCCGAGAATTCGATCGTAAGCCTTCGCAGTACTCGCACCAAGTCGATCCCAGCGCGGAAAATTAGTATAGGGTAGCAGGCGCGGCTGGGATAGGGAGGGCGCGAAACAATAGTCGGCGAGTAAGCCCGCTCTAACAGGATCGATAGATGTCACAAGCGGAGTCTGGGGTGGATAAATTGGGCTGAGGGTGACGAGTAAATCGGCAATTTCATCGCGACTGGTGAGTTGTCCTAAATTAGGATAAGTTAACGCCATCAGGGTGAGCAGAGCGCGAACGCCAGGATCGCTATTTAATGGTAGTTGGGCATTAAGAGAAGCGATCGGGATCTGATGTCGTGCGAAAATATCGGTAATTGTCGATCGAGAAATTGCATCTAAACCAGGGGCGATGATTGCAATATCGCCAGGTGCAACTTTCCCGCTGGTAATTAGTTCGATCGCTTTTAAGGCTGTCGCCTTGAGCATTTCGCCACGGGTGCGAGTTTCGATCGATCTAATGCTACTGGGAAGAAGTGGCGGAGTACCTGGCTCGATAACAGCTCGAACGATCTCATCGACATTTGACGAACTATCCGTAAATAATGGAGTAGCAATCGAGTCTAGATAAATAACTCGATCGCATCGAGATTTCAAACCTAATAAATAATCGGGATCGGCACTCAAACCCAATCGCACCATGCCATTATGATTGTAACTAACAGCACCCAAAACACCAGCATCTAGTAAATATTCACAAATTTGTCGTCCGATCGCGGGATAATCATCAATATCGTCAGCCAATAGCACCCAATATCGATCGCGTAAATGCTGTTGATACTCAGGTAACGGTAATAAATGCCGCCAGTATAACTCCGTCATGATGCCATAAGTCAGCAATCCTCGATCTAGACACCAATCTCGCCACTCGCTGGCTAATGACTCTACACAATCGTAAATTTCACTAGTAGATCCAAACCCTTGAGACAGTATTTCTGGTAAAGATTCTAATGGAGTGCAACTATAAGCCGCCAACTGGAGTAGATCGAGCACCCGTCGCACAAATCGGTACTCAGAGGGGGCTATTTCGCGCCAGTTGAGGCGTTCTAGTGCCGATCGCCACAATTTAGTCGCTAGCTCTTGTTCTGTCTCTGGGCGCAATCTCAGCGGGAAGTAAGCGGGTAAATTTAAGTGCTGAATTAGCAGCGGATAAAATAACAACACTTCATCCTGAATAAACCCGATCGTTGTTTTTGCGGAAATTGGATATTTACCTTGAGTCTTCGCGCTCAATCTATCGCCAAAATCTCGCTTACTATCATCATTACCCGCCAAAACTAAAATTTTGGCATCTCGACCTGACTGTTTACCCAGCACGACTCGCGCTTCCAACCACTGACAAAACTGAGTAACCAGCGCGTCTGTCTTCCCACTGCGCGTTCCACCCTCAATCCAAATTGCTTTAGACAGCACACTTTTAGCTCCAGGTCAGACATTCATAAGTAACTATATACTAATAATCCCCTGTCGTTAGAACAGGGGATTATTAGTTGTAACTATTATCTTGCTGGAGCAAAAGAACTCAAGCTAGACTTTAACGGGACTGACGGGACTCGAACCCGCGACCTCGCGCGTGACAGGCGCGCGCTCTAACCAACTGAGCTACAGTCCCATTTATTCAACAGTTATCATTATGCATTGTTTCCACAGTGATGTCAAGTGGTTGGGGTAAAGGTCAGCAATTCCAAATTCAAACCTATTCCCATATGTCGTAGATGGCGGGTGTCTTGTCGTTTTTTTATGCGGGGGTTCCCCCCGCATAAAAACGCCGCTTGATGCTAGAAATCCTCGCAACGCACCATTAATGGCGAAACGAACCCGCCCAACCCCACCAGCAACAATCAATTATTGGTGGAAAATCGGTAAAATATCTTGAATTTGGAATTGCTGGGTAAAGGTTGGGGTGTTGGGGTGTGTTGATGAAGCTCTCACTCTCATACTCCCCCACCCCCACGCCCCAACACCTACTTAGTCCACTCCGTATGGAATGCTTACGATGCTGGCTTATCTACCCGTTTGTAAGTATGGGCACCAAAGTAGTCCCGTTGAGCCTGAGTCAGGTTTTGGGGGAGATTGGCGCGGCGATAGCTATCGAAATAATCCAGCGATGCACTAAAAGCAGGAACGGGGATGCCCAATTTAGCAGCTTGAGAGATAACTTCGCGCCATGCTGTTTGCCTATCGAGTACTGTTTGGCGGAACTCGGTTGCTAAGAGCAGGTTTGGTAATTTTGGATCTGCTTTGAAAGCATCCTTAATTTTATTCAGGAATCCCGCCCGAATAATACAGCCACCCTTCCAAATCCGCGCGGTTTCGCTCAGATTTAGGTCGTAATTATAAGCAGTGGACGCTGCACCGAGTAATGCCATCCCTTGAGCATAGGAACAGATTTTCGAGCAATACAGCGCATCGCGCACCTGGTCGATAAAGACCTTCACATCGCCTGTAAACTTGCCTTCTGGCCCTGGTAGAACTTGTGAAGCAGCTACCCGTTCGGTTTTAATCGATGAGATAATCCGTGCGTTCACAGCGGCAATAATCGTCGGAATCGAGACACCTAACTCTAAAGCACTCTGAACAGTCCAACGTCCAGTACCTTTCTGTCCCGCAGCGTCAAGAATTAATTCAACCAGGGGTTTATTAGTTTCAGGATCGATATATTTAAAGATATCGGCAGTGATTTCAATCAAGAACGAGTTGAGTTCGTCGGTTTTATTCCACTGACTAAAGACTTCGTGCAACTGCTTATCGTCTAAACCAGCCACATTCTTGAGCAAGTCGTAGGCTTCGGCGATCAATTGCATGTCGCCATACTCAATCCCGTTATGCACCATTTTCACATAGTGCCCAGCTCCACCTTTGCCGATGTAAGCAACACAGGGGCCATCGTCTACCTGAGCGGCGATTTTGACGAGAATGGGTTCGAGGTTACGATAGGCTGCTTCTGAGCCACCTGGCATCATGCTGGGGCCATTCAGTGCGCCTTCTTCGCCACCACTGACTCCCATGCCGATGAATGTTAGTCCAGAGTCTTCGAGTTCGGCGGTGCGTCTATCGGTATCTTCAAAGAGGGAGTTACCGCCGTCGATGATTACGTCACCTTTGGAGAGAAAGGGTTTGAGTTCTTGGATGACTGCATCGACTGGTTTGCCTGCTTGTACCATCAGCAGGATTTTGCGGGGTGTTTCTAGTGCGGCGCAAAATTCTTCGATCGTAAATGCCGCTTTGACATTTTTCCCCTGAGCGCGGGTTGCCATGAATTTATCGGTCTTTTCACGCGATCGATTGTAAACGGCGATGGGAAAGCCATTGCGCTCGACGTTAAGGGCTAGGTTTTCACCCATTACAGCTAGACCGATGACACCAAAGCTTTGTAGAGACATAAGTATAGAAAATACTGGAGATGTAGGGTTTGCTTGCGCTTCACCTCACCTTAGCTCGATCCCCATTTTTTGGGGGATTTTAGGTAAATGTTTGTAAAGCTAATCGCACCAGATAACACCCAAAGGCTGAATGCAACAACATGATTGCACCCATAGCCGTCCATCTACCGCTGTGTTCCAATCCTCATCCAGTCTTCGGGCTGGATGCAACTTCTTACCTGCTTCTGTTCGCGATCGGGTGATGAGGTTCCAATCCTCATCCAGCCCGAAGACTGGATGCAACGTCACCTGGGGCAAATGCCCACGGGTTATTGACGTTCCAATCCTCATCCAGCCCGAAGACTGGATGCAACTTGAGCTGCTCAAGAATCCACTCGATCGAGTGTGGATGTTCCAATCCTCATCCAGCCCGAAGACTGGATGCAACAATTCCGATGGGTCGGTGCGGCTCGATCGATTTGTGGTTCCAATCCTCATCCAGCCCGAAGACTGGATGCAACCATTGGTGGGATAAGAGTCGGATAACCTGAGACGTTCCAATCCTCATCCAGCCCGAAGACTGGATGCAACCATATTATCGGTTAACTTGTCGGAATGGTATCCGATGTTCCAATCCTCATCCAGCCCGAAGACTGGATGCAACAACTTGTCTTATCGGCGATGGCTTTACAGGCTGGGTTCCAATCCTCATCCAGCCCGAAGACTGGATGCAACTATTTGGTATCAATACCATCTCTTATTGTGCTAGAGTTCCAATCCTCATCCAGCCCGAAGACTGGATGCAACATCGTTTGTTGTACCCTAGCCACTGCCACGCGAGATCGTTCCAATCCTCATCCAGCCCGAAGACTGGATGCAACAGTCAAACCAACGATCGTCAAAACTACCTACTACGTTCCAATCCTCATCCAGCCCGAAGACTGGATGCAACGACATTGAAATCACCTCCACATGAGTTTATTCGACGTTCCAATCCTCATCCAGCCCGAAGACTGGATGCAACGTCGGAGAAACGAGAGCGGCAAGCCTAGTGAGTCGTTCCAATCCTCATC
>NZ_JANOJV010000073.1:0-3022 GCF_031418915.1 Chamaesiphon sp. VAR_48_metabat_135_sub
TTAGTGGCGAACTAGCTGCTGCTACTGTCGCGATCGGAATTCGCCCCGCGAGATATCCCAATCGCCCCGATACGGCAGCTAAACCCATCGCCTGAGCCATCAGAGGGGAATTCTCGGCACAGGCGATCGCCGTATTGATCAGAAGTGCATCTGCACCGATTTCCATCGCTTGAGCGGCTTCGCTGGGGGTGCCGATTCCCGCATCGACGACTACAGGTACTTTGGCATTTTCGATGATGATTTGGATATTCGCCAGATTTCTAAGTCCCTGTCCCGAACCGATCGGCGAACCCAAGGGCATAACTGTCACACATCCGGCTTCTTCCAGCCGCTTGGCGAGGAGTGGATCGGCGTTTATATAGGGGAGTACGGCAAAGCCTTCTTTCACGAGCTGTTCGGCAGCCTGGAGAGTACCGATCGGATCTGGTAATAGATATTTACCTGCGGGAATTACTTCCAATTTGACGAAGTTATTATCTTCCTGTCCCAATAATTTTGCCATCTCGCGACCCAATCTCGCCACCCGCACGGCATCTTCGGCGGTTTCACAACCAGCAGTATTCGGCAACATCCAGATTTTAGACCAATCGATCGCTTCTGCCAAGCCTTCGTGTCCTGCGGCTTTAGTCTGGACTCTCCGCACGGCGACGGTAACGATCTCGCAACCACTGGCGATGATGCTCTCTTGCATTTGCGCGATGCTACGATACTTCCCCGTACCCGTCATCAGCCGCGAGTTAAAGGTTTTTCCGGCAATAATCAGGGGTGGATGGTGGATGGTGGATGGTGGATGGTGCATAGTGGATGGTGGATAGCATGAGACAAGATTGACTACGGTGGAGATCTTTACCCCCCAACCCTCCTTATAAAGGGGGGCTTTATTCCCTCCCCTTATAAAGGGGAGGGCTTTTCCGGCTCCCTCCCCTGCTTGGTGCGCTTCACTGTCGGGGAACCCGAACAGTGCGCGCATCCGCTTTATAAGGGGAGGGCTGGGGTGGGGTAAAAATCTCCGCAACCCCTCAAATAATTGTTACACTCTAACTCGATTCAAAAGCTGGACAAAAACCGTCGGGAGTGACTCTAAAGCCGTTGAGGGGCGATCGACTATTATAGCAGCGAGAAGCCCGTTGATGACGACAATTGCCGCAACAGTGGGTGTTGGGATCGAGATTGAGTTCTTGTTGTCGATCGAGTATTTCTCGTTGTGAGATACCTCTGAGGACGATTTCTTCTCCCTGCCATCTTGCTTCTATTAATCCAGTATCGGCGAAATTGTGCCATCGTGGGTCACTAGCGATCGGATTTGGTAGCGTAATATTAATTTCTCGTTCTGATTCGGTCAGTTCGCCCTCATAATTAGGATCTGCTGGCGGTGCGGGTTGGATAAATGTATCGCCAATTGGCAGCGAAACTAGAGTTCCCGCTCCTGGGGAGTGAAGATGGTAGCGGTTTTGTAGTTCTTCTAAACCTGTGAGATCGCCTAAATAATTTGCCGAGCCGTGAACGAAGACAACATGTTTGGGGCGGATATTATGGATTAATTGAGCGGTACCAGCACCATCGGAGTGTTCGCTCAAAAGATAGGTTTCAACGGCAATTTGTGGGGTGGTGGCGGGGAGTACAGTTACTCCATGCGGTTGAGTGGGGAATAATATCAGCCAGGGGAAAGGATGATCCTCGGTGTAAATTTGCAGATCGCTGTCGGTTTCGGCGATGATGATACAGGGACGCTGATGGATATTGGGTAAGGTATCTGGTGTAAGCTGGCGGACATGAGGGCGAACTTTTTCATCCCAGAATAGGGATTGATGGCGGGAAAAATTTTGGACAGAAGGCGGAAAATGGGGGAGCAACTGTAAGTAAAGATCGCAACCTGCGCCAATTTTAGATTCTACCCAGATATCGATATCGCGTCCGGTAAATAGGTGATGACTGCGCAGTAAAATTAGTAATTCTTGGGCGATACCCAGGGTGGTTACTGGTAAAATAATTGATTGTTGCTGAATAATGGCTCGATCGATCCGCGCCATCAAGGTATTTTCTTGTTTGCGGCGATGGGGATGACGAGCGGTACCATAACTACCTTCAACGATTAAGACATCGGGATTGAGATGTCGAATTGAGTCGAGGTGTAAGCCTTCTACCAAGCGGGAATTGGACAGAAAAAAGTCGCCTGTATAAAAGACACTATAGGATTGATAAAATCCGGTATATGTCAACAAAATAGCCGCCGCACCTGGTAAATGTCCGGCTAGAAACAGTTGTGCGGTTAAACCATCTTGAAACTCGATCGATCTGCGCCAGGGTAAGGCTTGACAAAACTGCGGTACTCCGTCGCTTTCATCCAACCAATTCAGCGGTATCAGCAGGCTGGTGACTTCGCTACTATAAATAGGTAACTTGGGAAAAGCTCGATGGAGAGCGAGTAAACCCCTCGAATGATCTGCATGAGCGTGGCTACATATTACCAGATCGCAGATCGGCAGACCATCTTGAGTAATTAGTGGCGAAATATCTGTTATGCCACAATCGAGTAAGATCCGGTATGGCCCCATTTTAACCAGCAAACAGACTCCCTCGTCACTATGACCGACACCATAGGGAAGGCAGACTAGATCTTCATTACTAGCTTGGGGCAAAGTAGACAAGGGAAAAGTCCAGGATAAATTCGGTGCTAATCTTGAAAGATTGAAGCAATCGATCGGTCACTGTTTAGTGTGCGGAACCATTGCCATGATATTTGTCGGAATCATAAAAACCGTTACGGGTGCCAAAGAATAGCACGCCAAGCACAAAAGGAATCGTGAGAATTGGTTAGATAATTTGATCGCTCATAATTTAGGTTTTAGGCTTCAGGTTTTAGGCTTTAGGGAATTAAACTCCCGTCTTTAGTCGAGATTTTGCGGAGCTTACTCATCTATTATCTAACGATCGATCGATCGACTGCAACAATTGTTAACCATTCTTGATGAGATATCGTCAATTTGTGGCTAATTATAAAAATTTGCGGGCGAGGAAATAA
>NZ_JANOJV010000074.1:0-33801 GCF_031418915.1 Chamaesiphon sp. VAR_48_metabat_135_sub
GGAGTGACTAACGATCCTGAAGGGGATGGGTGGCGGAAGGCGCGGCAGTCGTTGGATGGCGAGGAGTATTGGGCACATTTTGAGACGTTACCGATTGCGGTGCAGCAAGGGATAGTTGAGAGGTGGGGCGATGTGGATGGATTACCCCCCCAACCCCCCTTAGAAAGGGGGGCTTTAGCTCCCTCCCCGTTAGAAGGGGAGGGCTGGGGTGGGGTAAAAATCTCCGCTGAAAACCAGGAATTAATGAATGACGACAACCCAATACCCCCGTTGGAAAGGGGGGCTAGGGGGGATTCACCATCTCCGCTACCCACCAATTACACCATCCCCGGCATCCAATTCGGCAACGTCTTCGTCGGCATTCAACCCGCACGCGGCTACGACAAAGATCCCAACCTCAACTACCACGCACCAGATTTAGTTCCACCCCATCAATATGTCGCCTTCTACCATTGGGTACGATCGAATTTCGGTGCAAATGCGATCGTGCATGTCGGCAAACACGGTAACTTAGAATGGCTCCCAGGCAAAAGCGTCGCCCTCTCCGAAAATTGCTACCCCGAAGCCGTATTTGGTGCCATGCCCCATTTATACCCATTCATCGTCAACGATCCTGGTGAAGGCTCACAAGCAAAACGCCGCACCCAAGCCGTCATTCTCGATCATCTCACCCCACCGATGACACGCGCTGAACTCTACGGGAGTTTGAACCAGTTAGAAGGTTTAATCGACGAGTACTATGAAGCCCAAACCCTCGATCCATCACGGATGCCAGTAATTCGCGATCGATTAATCGCCCTCATCCAACAAGAACATCTCCACGAAACCCTCGGCATCCAAATCCCCTCCTCGGAGGGGCGTTGCACTGAGCTTGCCGAAGTGTACCCGAAGGGGGGGGTGGGTTCCGACACGATCCTCACCCAATTCCTAAACACCGCCGACGGTTATCTATGCGAACTTAAAGAAGCCCAAATTCGTGATGGTTTGCATATATTTGGGCAGTGTCCCCAGGATACACAATTAAGGGATCTTGTTGTTGCGATCGCCCGTAATCCTAATGCTAGCAGACTCGGTTTAACCCGTGCAATTGCATTAGATTGGGAATGGGATTTCGATCCGTTGACGGCTGACTTGGGCGCGGAATTGGTTAACTGCGTAGTCCCTAGATTACCCCCCCAACCCGCCTTAGAAAGGGGGGCTTTAATGCCTATTCCCCCTCAGGGGAATAGCATGGATCTTGCCCCCTCCCCTTTCCAAGGGGAGGGCTGGGGTGGGGTAAAGATCTCCGCTACACCCAAACCAATCCGCATCATCGGTGACGCAGTAGAAATTCTCGAACAACACGCCGCCGAATTAGTTACCGCCGTGATGACAAATCGAGATTTATCCGTCGGTACTCACACCAAAGCCGAACTAGATTGGATAAAAACTAAACTCCTCCCAGCTCTCCAGCAAACCCGCCAGGAAATGACCAACCTCCTGCGCGGCTTAAACGGCGAATACATCCCCAGCGGCGCATCCGGCGCACCCACACGGGGCAAACCCGAAGTCCTCCCCACCGGACGAAATTTCTACTCCGTCGATATTCGTGCCGTGCCCACCGAAACCGCTTGGTGTCTGGGACGCAAAGCCGCTGAAGTGCTAATCGATCGATATACTCAAGAACATGGCGAATATCCCCAAACCCTCGGCTTATCAATCTGGGGCACATCTACCATGCGAACTGGCGGCGACGATATCGCCCAAGCATTGGCATTAATCGGTGTCCAGCCAGTTTGGGATGGAGTATCGCGCAGAGTGGTAGATTTTGAGATTTTACCTGTCTCAATTTTAGGTCGTCCCCGCGTCGATGTCACCTTGCGAATTTCTGGTTTCTTCCGCGATGCTTTCCCCAATTTAATCGATTTATTTGATAATGCTGTTAAAGCCGTCGCTGCATTAGATGAAACTCCAGATCAAAATCCATTAGCGCAACAAGTTCAACAAGAACAAGCTAAATGGTTAGAGCAAGGATTAACATTAGACGAGGCACAAACTCGATCGCAATACCGAATTTTTGGCTCTAAACCTGGTGCCTATGGTGCCGGATTGCAAGGCTTAATCGAATCGCAAAACTGGGAAACTGAAGCAGATTTAGCTCAAGCTTATATCAATTGGAGTGCCTACGCTTATACCAACAAAGCCGAAGGCATCGCCGCACCGGAAGCTTTTAATCAACGCTTGGGCAATATGCAAATCGTCCTCCAAAATCAAGATAATCGCGAACATGACTTGCTAGACTCCGATGATTATTACCAATTTCAAGGTGGTTTAACTGCCGCAATTAGACAAGTATCCGGCAAAGCACCCGAAGCCTATTTCGGCGATAATTCTCGCACTGAAAATCCCAAAGTTCGCAAACTGACAGAAGAGATCGATCGGGTGTATCGATCTCGTGTCGTCAATCCCAAATGGATCGCCGGAGCCATGCGTCACGGCTACAAGGGAGCCTCAGAAATGGCAGCAACGTTAGATTTCTTATTTGCCTACGATGCCACGGCAAATTGCATCCAGGACTTCATGTATCAAGGTGTCGCCGATGCCTATTTATTCGACGAATCAGTCCGCGAATTCATCGAACAAAATAATCCCTGGGTACAGCGAGATATGGCAGAAAGATTACTCGAAGCTAATCAGCGAGGTTTGTGGGAGGATGTGGAATTAGGGACATTAGAGCGGTTGCGATCGATAGTAAATGAAGCAGAAGGAGTGATAGAATCTCAGGGTAATTAATAATAGATATGATCCATACCAGAGATATTTTGGCACTACGCCGTTACATGCTAATTGGTCAACTTATATCGATCCTAGTGCTTCTATTTGGGATACTATCAGTATGTTTATTTATCAATCCATCTCTAATTGGAATTGTTAGTAAGCAAACAAACTCTTATCGTGACGAATCGATATGGCTAATCGTCGGAATTGTCTTTATATTATTCGGAGTATTTTTTGTAGTTGTTTTTGGTAAATGGTCTCGTCGCCTATTGTGGATTTTCCAAAATATCAGACCAGTGCAGATGAATCTGTCGATTAAAATACGTAAAGGAATGGATTCCAATGATTATTACGCGATTTTGAGTGTTGATTCAACCACGGAAAAAAATTGGCGTGTCTCACTTTATAGTCCATCTTGGAATGCGAGAGAGTTGCAAGACCAGATAATTTCAAGTAAAGTCTACTTCGATCCTAAATCACAATGTCCTGCGGTAATTGAGACAACTCAGGGCTTGCTTTGGGCAATGGCCGGTAGATCTGCCATTCGGATCTAGAGATCTATAAAGTAAGTGATTTTCATCAGCTAAATTTTAAGTTTTACAAATGATTCTGACATATTTATATCGACCCTAGCTATCGACAATTCTCTCTAATCTATAAATAGTAAGATGTTTGTTGAATTTGGGATTGCGATCGATTTTTTTATTACCCAGCTACACCACTCATATTAACAATGTCTAACTCTCTAATTTAGTAATGGCTGGAGATATTATCGATGACTAACTCTGATTTACGATTGCAATATTGAACGCTATCGATTGACATGATAGTATGTAATTATATATCTCACCTGATATTATGGGAGTACAAACTGAGCAAAATCGAATTAAAGAATATCTCCTCAATCGCCCTCAATAGTATTTGTCTCGAGATCGATCTACAATTTCGAGATATCTAAGTAAAAGTCGCAATCGTAATCTAATTTAGCAATGCTAACTGATTAGATCTTGTACCCTATGAATGTTGCTGCTGAACTATTTCCGTCGATCGGTTGCATTAAAAGTATCCAACTTCTAATCGCTAATCTTGAGCAATTCAACGTCAAAAATTAGCGTCGCATTAGGTGGAATGACCTCTCCAGCACCCTCAGCCCCATAACCTAATTTAGGTGGAATAGTCAACTTCCGACGCTCGCCGACTTTCATCGTAATCAAAGCTTCATCCCAACCTGGAATAACTCTTCCTTGTCCTACTGGAAAACTAAAAGGTTGACCTTTACCGCGAGAACTATCAAACTTTTTACCATTGGTGAGGGTACCAGTATAGTGAACGAAAACTGTTTGTCCTGGTTTTGGGGTAGCTCCTTTACCAGCTTTAAGAATGGTATATTTCAAGCCAGAGGGAGTAGAAATTGTTTTTGCACTTTTATTCGTTACTAAGGCAATTTTCCACTGGAGCGGCTCTGTCAACATATTTTGTGTGAGCTGTTGCTGTGAGATCTTCGTACTGACAATCGCCGCTTTGGTCACGATCGTGGATGGCAATAACGCAGCCAAAATACCACAACCAATTATTAAGCTAGAACTAACTAAATTCTTTATCATTAATACACCTCTTTTTCTAGTTAAACACAATACCACAAATTAATTGCAGTTAAGATAAAATCGAGAATAATATTTCCAAAGCTAGATTATAAATCAAATATCAGCTAAGATAGCGATCTCTTTTGGTCTAGCCTTACCTCTTCTCGAAACTGTTCGACGTTGGCAAGACCCTTTTTATATATTTAATCTGATTGATGACTATTTATTAGGAATTATCCTTGTTGTTTCTGGTTATCTTGCTTTGAAACAACCTCATAAATATCAGGCTTTATTAGTTGGAGCTTGGGAGATAGCAGTTGGTGAATTTTACTATAGTTTAGTCAGTAGTTATGAAGCTCTACTTTTACCATGTTCTACGATCGGGTTTAGGATTGAGCTAATTCTTGCGATAAAATCTGTGTTAGCGACAATTGTTGTCACTTGTTTTTGGCATTCGATCTCTGTTGTCGAGCGGTTCTATCGATAATATTAGTATTTGGCGTATGCTTAAACGTGATTAGATCCAGTTTACGTCATCGATATTTTACGATTATATTGAATAGAATATGCTCAAAGCAACTTTGCCACCTTGGATCGTTCTCGATTCCCACCTAATTCAATGGCTCCAAGAAGATATCGGGAGAGGAGATCGCAGCACCCAAGGTTTAGCCAATGTCGTTGGCGGAGCCTCTCGTTCCGAGAGTCGAATCGCTACAGCAACCTGGATTGCCAAGGAGACAGGGATTGTTGCAGCTCTACCAGTTGCTAAACGAGTTTTTGAACTTCTTAGTCCCGAAGCTAACTTTCAGCCCTTAATTGCCGAGGGAGCCGCCTGTGAATCGGGACAATCGATCGCCGAAATTACTGCAGATCTCGCCACCCTATTGATGGGCGAACGAACAGCCTTAAATCTGGCGATGCGTTTGAGCGGAATTGCGACAGCGACTCACGAATATGTCGAATGTATCGCCGATTTACCCACTCAATTAGTAGACACTCGTAAAACGACACCTGGCTTGCGGCTGTTGGAAAAATACGCGACTACCGTCGGTGGCGGAGTCAATCACCGCATAGGTTTAGATGATGCGGTAATGATTAAAGATAATCATATCGTAGCGGCTGGTGGGATTAGGTTGGCGATCGAGAGTATCCGTCTTAGTATGCCTTATCCACTGACGATCGAAGTCGAAACTGAATCTCTAGAGCAAGTGCGAGAAGCGATCGACTGTCGCGCAGATATTATTATGCTGGATAACATGCATCCAGATCTGATGCGCCAAGCAGTAGGGATGATTAGAGCAGCTAACGAGCGAATTAAAATCGAAGCATCGGGGAATATCACCCTGAAAACTATTCGTCAAGTTGCCGAAACTGGGGTAGATTATATTTCTACCAGTGCGCCGATTACGCGATCTCCTTGGCTGGATTTAAGTATGCGCATCATCCAGTAATATGCCCCAACTTCTTCAAGAAGTCGGGGCGATAGCAGTAATGGTAAAATGTTTATTTATTTTGGCTAAATATCTAGATCCATCATGTTTAATTTCGGTCCATATGTTTCGATAAACTCGCGCCGAGGTGCCACGCGATCGCCCATCAGAATTGTAAATATCCGATCGGCTTCGGCGGCATCTTGAATCTCAACCCGTTTGAGAGTACGAGTTTCTCGATCCATCGTGGTTTCCCACAACTGCTTGGGCATCATTTCTCCTAAACCTTTGAATCGCTGAATTGTATAGTTAGCATTTGCTGGGAAGTCAGCAATTTTCTTCTGCAATTCGCGTTCGCTATAACAGTAATAGTGATTGCGTCCCCGTTCTAATTTATAGAGCGGAGGACAAGCAATATAGATATAACCTTCTTCAATTAATGCGCGTTGATAACGATAGAAGAATGTGAGTAATAGCGTCCGAATGTGGGCACCATCAACGTCGGCATCTGTCATCAAACAAATCCGGTGATAGCGGAGCTGTTTGGAATTGAATTCTTCACCCCGTACACCCAATCCTAATGCGGTAATTAAGGCTTGAATTTCGGTATTTTTATAAATCTTAGAATCTTCGGTTTTCTCGATGTTCAAGATTTTACCACGCAGAGGCAAAATTGCTTGAAAACGTCTGTCACGTCCTTGTTTTGCACTCCCACCCGCCGAATCGCCTTCCACGATAAAAATCTCTGACTCGCTGGGATCTTTCGAGCTACAATCGGCTAACTTACCAGGTAAAGTCGAAGATTCTAATACTGATTTCCGACGAACTAATTCCCGCGCTCTGCGGGCTGCTTCGGCTGCATTAAATGCTTGCAGGGCTTTCTCTAGAATTGCATCGGCAATATTTGGACGAAACTCCAAATATTCAGTTAAAGCTTCACCAACGATCGAGTCTACAATCTTCCGAACTTCGCTATTTCCCAGCTTAGTTTTAGTTTGTCCTTCAAATTCAGGATTAGGTACTTTTACCGAGACAATCGCTGTTAAACCTTCGCGAATATTCTCACCACCGAGGTTAGAATCCCCATCTTTAAGTTTATTCCGTTTGCGACCGATCGCATTCATCGTGCGGGTTAAAACAACTTTTAATCCATCTAAATGCGTTCCACCTTCCTTGGTTTGAATATTGTTTGCAAAACCTAAAATGTTATCGGTATAAGCATCAACACACCATTGCAGCGCGACTTCTACTTGGACTTTATCTTGCTCGCTTTGGATGTAGATTACTTCCTCGTGGAGTGGCTGTTTATCGACATTAAGATAAGCAATATACTCCTTAATCCCACCTTCATAGAAGTAATTCTCAATCTTTGGTTCGTTGTTTTCTAATAGCTCTAGCCGATAATCGCTAAAACTAATCCGCAACCCAGCATTGAGATAGGCTAACTGTTTAAATCTAACTGCTAGAGTATCGAAATCAAAGATAATCCCCTCTTTGAAAATCTCAATGTCTGGTAAAAATGTTACCGTAGTACCAGTCCGATCTTCTGGACTCGGTGCGATTTCCAATCCTGTTACCGCTACCCCCTGCTCAAACCGCTGGGTATGAATCTTCTGATTCCGCCATACCTTGACTTCTACATGCGCTGACAGCGCGTTTACGACCGAAATCCCGACTCCATGCAAACCACCAGAGACAGTATAACCACCATCTCCAAATTTACCACCAGCATGGAGAACTGTTAATACTGTTTCGATCGTCGATTTACCCGTTTGGGGATTTATCCCCGCTGGAATCCCACGTCCATCATCAATCACCGTAATCGAACCATTGGCATTAATCGAAATATCGATATTCTTACAATGACCTGCCAAAGCTTCATCGATCGAGTTGTCCGCAACCTCATATACTAGATGATGGAGTCCCGTCGCCGAAGTATTCCCAATATACATCCCCGGTCGGACACGGACGGCTTCTAGTCCTTCCAGAACCCGAATGTTGCCGTCATCATAATCAGTACTCATAAACGATGCTCCAATAATGGGTTCAAAGCCGCCTCTGGCTGCGTTGATGATAAATCACTCCAATATTATAACACAAATAGGTTGTGGCGCAATCTAGATAGTTCTGGGAATATTTTTGAGATCGAGTCGATCGATGTTTATTTGCCCATATTCTGCGCTAGATGGAATACAGCGGTTAAAACCGCTGCTAGTGATGTAAAGTCCGCCGACACGGACTAACAGCTTTCGTAGGGTGTGTTAGCGACCGCGTAACGCGCCACGAGCATTTCAGCATGATGGTGACTATCTATTTTCAGCACGTTCCGGATTAAAATTCTATGAGGAGTTATTTATACTTGTTTTCCTTCGATCGACAACGGATTAATTCTCGCTCTTTTCTCGCTATTTCAGCAGCATCAGAGGCTTTAATCGCTGTGGCGATAATTGCATCGGCAATAGTTGGCAAAACCTCGAATGTTGTCATCGAACCATTGGCATTAATGGAAATATCGATGTTTTCGCAATGACCAGCGAGTGCTTCCTCGATCGAGTTGTCCACAACCCCATATACTAAATGATGGAGTCCTCGCGAACCTGTCGAACCGATATACATCCCTGGTCGAACGCGGACGGCTTCTAGTCCTTCGGGCACCCGAATATTACCGCCATCATAATCAGTACTCATCACAATTAACTAGAATATTTGGTGTCAGATGCGAGCATGTTAATAGTTATTTGTGGCGCGACAGCCACTGGAAAATCAGGATTAGCACTCTCCATCGCCCAACGGCTCAATTCGGAAATTCTCAGCGCAGACTCACGCCAAATTTATCGAGATTTTAATATTGCGACGGCGACAGTATCTAATGCCGAACAAGCTTTGGTGCCGCATCATTTTGTTAGTACATCAGATCCTAACTATCCCGTCACGGTTGCCGGATATCAAGCAGAGGCACAGGGATTAATCGACAAACTTCAACAGCAAAACCAGATTCCCCTATTAGTTGGTGGTACGGGGCTATATATTAAGTCGGTGGTGAAGGGAATGAAAATGCCCAGAGTCGCGGCAAATGAAAATTTACGATCGCAATTAACTCATCTCGGTCAGGTGCAATGCTATCAGATTTTACAACAAGTCGATCCTCAAGCTGCTAGCAAAATTTATGCCAACGACCCCAGACGCACGATTCGCGCCTTGGAGGTTTATTATGTCACGGGGCGAACTATTTCTAGTCAGCAGGGCGAATACCCGCCGAGTTATCCGATTCTGCAGATTGGTTTGGATTGCGAAAATTTAGACATTCTTGCTCAACGGATCGAGCACCGCATCCAGCAGATGATTGAATTGGGTTGGGAAGATGAGGTGAGATATTTAGGAGATAAGTATGGGTGGGATTTACCATTACTAAATACTTTGGGATATGCCCAAATGCGACAGTATTTAGAGGGTAAAATTAGTTTAGCAGAAGTTATCGATCTGACGGCCTTACTCACTCGTCAATTTGCTAAACGCCAACGTACTTGGTTTAAAGCAATTTCTGGAATTGAGTGGTTTGATAGCAACGATCCGATTTTACTCGATCGAGTCTGGGATCGCGTACAGCAATTCCGTTCGACAAATTAAGATTTTAACAGCTTGTGTATACAGGGTCGCTTGGAAAGGTGAGAATCTTACCCCATCCCCTTGATAAGGGGATGACTGGGGTGGGGACAAGATCTATGCAGCAACTCAACTCTTAACTCAACATGAAAAAAACATTTAAAAAAATTGGAATCATCTTAGGATCGATCGGTGTATTTTCTATATTTACCTATAACCTACCCGTTTCAGTTAAAGTTGCTGAGGCGATCGCTGCTGCTGTATTCAAATTCAAACTACCGCCACCACCACCAAATCGAGGTATTGCCGGAAATCGTGTCGGTGGTGCGAGTCGAATTTCTAGTAAAGATCCCACGAATGAAGGTACTAATTCCGATCGACATTTGACAGCGCTCGTTCCTGAATATCGTAACTCGGTAGGATCGGAAATAACAAAAGTTTGGGGACTAACAACAAATGAATATCCAACCTTGTATTTCTATATTCCTTATACGAAAAAATCAATTTCTCACATCGATTTTATCATTGCGGATGGAGACAACCTAGAACATAGAACGGTTTATAGGGATGTAATTTTATCTCCCAAATATCCGGGAATTATTAATTTTTCTTTGCCGCAGACCAGTGCACCATTAAAAATCGATAAGCTGTATCAGTGGGAACTGAAATTGACAATGAATCGTCAACTTGACAAGGAAATTTCCGTCAAAGGTTGGATTCAAAGATCGGGTTTAAATAGTGATTCTATCGATTCTACAGGAGGGAGACTAGCCCAAAGAATCAAACAAGAATCGCCAAATCGACAAGCCGCTTTCTATGCTGAGAATGGTTTTTGGTATGATGCGCTTGCTACCTTAGCAGAACTTAGAATCCAACGACCAAAAGATCTAGCGATAATCGAAGACTGGAACAATATTCTCAAGTCTGTTAATTTAGGTAAACTAGCTAACAAACCTTTTGTAAAATCGGGATATTGAATTAGTTAAAAGTTGAAAGTGGCTCGATCGGACTGCATCTACCGAGCAAAGCCCTAGTGTCGAAAGGCTGAAAGTAAAGCCAAGCTTAAATCTTGACAATAGAGTAAAAGATGGCTCGATCGCAACAAGAATACCGATGACTTCAAATTACCACAAATTCACATTTTTCACCACCTAAATCTATCAGATATGATTCGGAATGCGACGCTCGACGATTTACCTGCAATTATTGAAATTTACAATACCTCAATTCCTGGACGCATGGCGACGGCAGATTTAGAGCCAGTCACAGTTGCCAGTCGGATGGATTGGTTTACCGCTCATTCACCAGAGCTTCGGCCATTATGGGTGTTAGAGGTAGATGATAAAATTAGAGCATGGTTGAGTTTTCGGTCGTTTTATGGACGAGCAGCTTATCGTCATACTGCTGAGATCAGTGTCTATGTATCGCCAGATTGTTACCGTCAAAAATTAGGCGACAAATTATTATCTCAAGCAATTTTAGTTACATCAAGTTTAGATCTAAAAACTCTAGTCGCTTTTATTTTTGCTCACAATCAACCCAGTCTCAATCTATTCAAAAAACATGACTTTCAACAATGGGGCTACTTACCTCAAATCGCAGAACTCAATGGAATCGATCGAGATTTAGTTATCTTAGGAAAACAGGTAGGGTAAGAACTTTTAACTATTGACTAACTCTCCTCGACACTTCGTGCGTCATCAGATCGTAAGCCATGCGGGTATTGGGGAAAATTGCTCGTGCGGCTTGTAATAAGTCGTCTAGACCGATCGGATTTCCAGGCGCGTAACGAGGGCTGAAATGAGTTAGGATTAGTTCCTTTGCTCCTGCACCTAAAGCTACTTGAGCAGCCATCGTCGAAGTAGAATGCAGCCTGTCGAATGCCATGTCTGCATCCTGATGGGCAAATGTAGATTCATGAATTAAAACATCGGCATCTTGGGCTAATTCGATCGAGTTTTCACAAAAGACAGTATCGGTGCAATAAACAAACTTCCGCCCAATTTCCGTTTCGCCACATAAATCTCGACCATTGATAATTCTACCATCGGGTAAAGTTACTATCTCACCATTCTTTAACTTGCCATAAATTGGCCCCGATGGAATGCCTAATTCCTTAGCTTTAGCCAGATCGAATCTACCAGATCGATCGCTTTCACTGACGCGATAACCGTATGCTGGAACTTTATGCTTGAGCGGGATACAAGTTACGGTAAAATCTGCTTCATGGTGAACGACACCAGGTTCGATCGTGTGAACCTTAATCGGGTAATTTAGATGAGTATACGAATACTTTTGACAAGCACGGAGATATTCATCTAACCCTTTTGGACCATAAATATCGATCCGATCTGGACTACCAGCCATCCCATATGTCGCCAACAAACCCATTAACCCAAAAATATGATCGCCATGCAAATGCGTGACAAAAATTCGCCGAATCTGACTAATTTTGACATCGCAGCGTAATAATTGATGCTGCGTGGCTTCACCGCAATCGAATAGCCACACTTCTGCCCGCTGAGGGAGATTGAGTGCGATACTAGAAACATTGCGTGCCCTAGTGGGGACACCAGAAGATGTGCCAAGAAAGGTAATTTGCACGTTATTCGATCGCTGATAGTCGGTAATTAATTATATCTCTAACCCTACTCTCTACCATCTATGAAAATAAATCCTGGTAATATCAACGAAGAGCCAAGAATCGAGCTAGTACCACTAATTGATGTGATCTTTTGCATTTTGACATTTTTCCTATTAGCAGGGATACAAGCGGTCAGACAGCAGGCAATTAGCGTTGATATTCCCAAGGCTGCTAGTGGTGCGCCAGCCGCACGAGAATTATTGATGGTAAGTCTCAATGATGCGGGACAACTTTTTCTCGAACAGCAACCGATGTTGGTTCCAGGACAATTGATCGAAGCTGTCAAACAGTATCGTCAAGCTCGTCCGAATAGCTCGATCGTGTTATATGCATCCAAGCAAGTCAGTTACAATAAGGTCGTAGAAGTCCTCGACGCGCTCAGGGGTGTTGCTGGCGATCGAGTTGCATTAGCTACTCTACCATCAAATACAGCCGCCCCCACGCCCCCAATTCTCAATAATCCCCCTGGTTATGGCAATCCCTACAATCCCTACCAGGGCGTAAATCCAAATCCTTATAATCCTTACCAAGGCGTAAGTCCTAGCCCCACACAGCCTGGAGGGGTAGCTAATCCCGCACCAGGATCGTTCGGACAACCGCCACAAGTCACACCTACTCCGCTAACGCCGCCAGTTCCGTCAGCAATTCCCAGTAAATCGCCTTAGTATGGCGGAGCGATTGGCGTGTTATGGATAATCGATCGATGTCTGTCAGAATTTATGTATCGCGAACAGTTATTATTTGTCTGTAGTCGCAACCAATGGCGGAGTCCGACCGCAGCGGCTTTATTTAAAGATAGCGATCTGTATGTGGCAAAATCCGCAGGTACGTCAGATAATGCCAGGATTAAAATAACGCCTGGTTTAATTAATTGGGCTGATTGTATTTTTGTGATGGAAAAACGTCATGCTGCAATTCTTCAGCAAAAGTATCCCGATCTGATTGTGGATAAGTCGATGGTTATTTTACATGTTAGCGATGACTACCAATACATGGACCCAGAACTCCTCGAAATTCTGGAATCCCGTCTTGCTGAATATTTAGGATGAAATCGCATCTTTGAGGGCATATACTACCCGTTGCTGTTCCTCTGGGGTGATTTCGGGGAACATCGGGAGCGATAGTACCTGATGGCTGACTAGTTCGGTAACGGGGAAGCTGCCAGCGGGGTAGCCGAGATCTCGATATACTTCCTGTAAATGTAGGGGGAGAGGATAATAGATCATTGAGATTATTCCCGCTGCTTGGAGACTAGCACGAACTCGATCGCGATAAGCGGCAGCTTCTATGCCTGAAGGGGCGACTAGTCTAATCGTATATTGATTCCATGCTGACTCGCCCCCAGGTGTGGTTTGAGGCGTAATAATATTGGGAATATTGACGAGTAACTCTTGATAACGGGCGGCGACTGCCGCTCTCTGCTGATTCCAGCGATCGAGATGTTGGAGTTTTACCTGCAAAACTGCGGCTTGGATGGCATCGAGCCGACTATTTACCCCAATCGCCTCGTGATAATATCGCTGACGGCTACCATGTTCGCGATACATCCGCAGATCTGCGGCTAGAATAGGATCGTTGATGGTAATCGCCCCGCCATCACCACAAGCACCGAGATTTTTGGTGGGGAAAAAGCTAAAGCAACCAAAATGTCCGATGCTCCCGACTTGTTTGCCGTTCCATTTTGCACCTGTAGCTTGGGCGCAGTCTTCGATGACAATTAAATTATGCTGATTCGAGATCGACATGAGCTTCGTCATATCTAACGGATTGCCAAAGAGATGCACGGGCATAATTGCCTTGGTGCGGGGGGTAATCGCGGTGGCTAATTGACTGAGATCGAGATTGAATGTCGTGGGATCGATATCGACAAATACTGGTTTGGCACCTACTTCACTAATGGTTTCCGCCGTAGCAATGAAGGTAAAGGGCGTGGTAATCACTTCATCCCCCGCGCCGATTTTCATCGCTCTCAAGGCTAAATACAGCGCATCCGTGCCAGAATTGCACCCGACGGATTCAGTCGTACCGACATAGCTGGCAAATTGTTGCTCGAAGTTTTGGACGACTGAGCCGCCAATATATGCACCAGAGGCTAAAACTTCCAATACCGCTGCACTGACATCAGCTCCGATCGCTTGATACTGCCGTTTGAGGTCAAGAGGGGGGATGTTACTCACAACGTTATGTTAGGGGTTAGGGGCTAGGGATGAGGGGAAATTAAATCCCTTATGTTTGTCGATTACCATCAATTTCCCATCAATTGTAGCTGAATAGTTCACCCGATCGATCGCGGGTTGACTCAATTTACCAATGACTACTATCCAAATTGTGCTTCAATCGAAAGTATTAGGGACAATTAATCGATTGTGCCTACTGCTCTTTTCTTGATAAATTTTACATGTTGATTCGCATTCTTCAATTGGGCAAGCAAACTGGATGGTTTTCCTTACTATTGTGGTCGATCGCCATTGCACCAGCTCAAGCGTCTCAATTGCGCGTTGCTGTTTCCCAAAAAATCTCCCAAGTCAATATCGGCAGTTCGACGATCGCCATCGTTAGCGATGATAAGGGACGAAAGATCGGCGAACTCCAACCGCAGAAAGGTTTAGTTGCACAAGTAAGTAACGATGAAATCCAGTTCGGCGATACGAATGTGGCTCAACTGTGGGTAAAGCCGCAACAGGGTGGCTATGTCTGGATTGGCGTTGGCGAAGCCTCCCAGAATGGGGGTCGCTGGTATCGTGGATCGGTGCAGGTGATTTCGACGGGGAAACAACTGCTAGCTATCAATCATGTCGATCTCGAACAGTATCTCTACAGCGTCTTAGGCGCAGAGATGAGTCCGACTTTTCCGGCGGAAGCTCTCAAGGCTCAAGCCGTCGCCGCTCGTACCTATGCACTCTATCGCAGTCAATCTACCCGCCAAAAACCATTCGATGTCGATAGCACCCAAGCCAGTCAGGTGTACAGAGGTTTATCTAGCGAGGCAAACACCACTCAAGCTGCCGTTAAGGCTACTGTAGGTCAGATCGTGATGTATGGAGGAAAACCAATTTTAGCAGCCTTTCATTCCGCTTCTGGAGGGCATACAGAGAACGTTGAAGATATTTGGTCTAGTCGAGTTCCGTATTTACGCGGAGTACCAGATTACGATCTCGGTACGCCTGGTTATGAGTGGAGTAAAACTTTTAGTAATAGCGAACTGAGTCAGAGTCTCAAGGTTGATAATATCAAAGCGATCGCCCCCGATCGCTTCACCCAATTTGGCAGTGTCGTGAGTCTCAAAGTTCTTGGTGATACCGAAAACACTTTCACTGGTGCTCAAGTCCGTACTATGCTCAAGCTCCGCAGTATCCGGTTTACGATTACACCTACGCCAGAGGGATTTATCTTCAATGGACGCGGGTACGGACACGCACTCGGATTGAGTCAGTGGGGAGCCTATAACCTCGCCCAAAAGGGGATGAAATATCCCAGCATCTTAGCTCACTACTATCAAGGTGTAGAGCTGGGAAGGGTTGGGAATTAGGGTGTTGGGGCGTTTCTTACTCCGTTACCCCCGTACCCTCTTAGCAATACAGGCGATCGATTGTGGTGGCTTGGGTGCATTAGCTCCAGCTAATATTTGAATCAGGGTATCTTTGAAACCCAATTTACCTTGTTCGCCGCGAAATAACTCATCCCCAACATTATGATAATGGGGATAAAGTTCGATCTCAAAACCTAGGGGTTCGAGCGTATTTATATAAAGTTCTGGTGTCACTCCGTCGCCTGGTTTAGAGTTATGAATCTCTGTCGCCAGTCGCCAAGCTTGCTCCTCTGGAGATTTATAGACTTTCGATCTGCCTGGGAGCCAATACATTGGAAATCTAGCTCGTGCTTCGATGACTAATAATGCCAAACCCTGATAAGTCTCGTTGTTAGACAACGGATCTTCATCGGTAATTAAAACGCCACCAGGACGAACTAAGCGAGCTGCTTCGGTTAAAACTCTCGCCATATCATCGCAATGATGCAGCACGGCATTAAGCGTCACAATATCGGCGAAACCATCGATAAAAGGTAGATTATGAGCATCTGCTAGCAGCGGCGTATAGCCAACTTGCATGGCATGTTCCAATGCGCCATGACTGATATCGATACCAAAAATTTGAGGTGAACCACCCACTGCGGCATAAACGTTGCCAGGGCCACATCCAATATCAACTACAACTTTACGATCCCAACTCCCAATTGCCGCTCTCCAGCGGTTGCCAAATGCTTGACTGCTATTTTCTAATTCAAAATATTTTCGGCCATATTCAGGATCGCTAAAGAAACTCGCATTAGCTTGCATCCCTGGAGTCCAATGGGGGATTTTACAGGTGGGAATATTTGTTCGTTCCCAATCGATCTCTGTTGTAAGAGTAAGATATTGCGATAGAGTCGGCAGTTCGATCGTTTCTAACATTGGATTACAATGATTTTGGCCTAAAAGTCATATCGGGTTCGATCTATTCAATGGTAGATTTTAGTTAGTAGATACCCAGCTAGTATTACTTGTCTTTACTATGTAAAAATGTCACATAATTTACAAGGTAGTTGGGTCTCTTCCGAATATTAACAATTTAGATGTATTTTGTGCTCCGTTAAATTGCTGATTTAAGTGTTACGGAGATAAGAAATCGTCTCCATTTTTACAATCGAGCGATCGACCCGAATCCCATCCTCCTTTTCTATGGTGGAATTCCGATCGTGACGTTTTGTGTCTAAACTCACGTTGAGTTTAGACTCACAGTATTTGTCCGAGAAATCACACAATTGACTAATTTCGTGTTATCTATAGAGACAATTCCGATCGATAAATAAAACTTTTTAATTCATCCCGTTGTCGCCGTTGGCAAAGCCTCTCGCTATAGAGAATCGAAAGTCGATTAAACCCTGATCAACACAGTAAAGCGACAGTTACTAACTTTTATCCCCCATCCCGAAAACTTATGCGTGCATTGCTCGTTTACCCCCAGTTTCCCAAGACTTTCTGGTCTTTTGAAAAGATTCTCGAATTAGTCGATCGCAAGGTCGTCCTACCGCCACTAGGCTTGATTACAGTCGCAGCAATCTTGCCTCAAGAGTGGGAATTCAAACTGGTCGATCGCAATGTCCGCGCTGTAACCGAGGAAGAATGGGCATGGGCGGATATCGCGATTATGTCGGCGATGATCGTCCAGAAACAAGATCTCGCGGCTCAGATTCAACTGGCGAAACAACATGGTAAATTAGTCGCAGTTGGCGGCCCATTTCCCACTTCGGTTCCCCACGAACCACTCGCAGCAGGGGCAGATTTTCTGATCTTAGATGAGGGCGAAATTACCCTTCCGATGTTTGTTTCGGCGATCGCTAGAGGCGAAACCAGCGGTACTTTCCGCGCGGCTGAGGGCGAAAAACCTGACGTGACAGGTACCCCGATTCCCCGATACGACTTACTAGACTTCCCCGCTTACGATTCGATGTCTGTCCAGTTTTCACGGGGCTGTCCGTTCCAGTGTGAGTTCTGCGATATCATCGTCCTGTATGGACGCAAACCCCGCACCAAGGAACCAGCCCAAATCTTAGCCGAACTCGACAGGCTGTATGAGTTAGGTTGGCGACGCGGCGTATTTATGGTGGATGACAACTTCATCGGCAATAAACGCAATGTGAAGTTACTGCTCAAAGAATTGAAAGTATGGCAAAAAGACCACGGGTATCCGTTCGTGATGGATACTGAGGCTTCTGTCGATCTCGCCCAAGATGAAGAATTGCTACAATTAATGGTCGAGAGCAACTTCTCGGCTGTATTTATCGGGATTGAAACCCCAGATGAAGCTAGTCTGGCAATGACCAAGAAATTCCAAAATACGCGCGGTTCTCTCAGTGATGCGATCGATAAGATCGTCCGCGCTGGATTGCGCCCGATGGCTGGGTTTATCATTGGTTTTGATGGCGAACAACAGGGTGCTGGAGATCGGATCGTCCGATTCGTCGAAGATGCGGCAATTCCGACCACAACATTTGCTATGTTGCAAGCCCTGCCCAATACCGCCCTCTGGCATCGATTGGAAAAAGAAGGCAGAATGCGTAAAGGCGATGGGAATATCAACCAGACTACCCTGATGAATTTCCATCCCACTCGCCCCCTCGAAGATATTGCGCGGGAATATGTCGATGCTTTTTGGCGCATTTACGATCCGAAAGCATTCCTCGATCGTAACTACCGTTGTTTTATGAAAATGGGTGCGCCATTTGGCAAAACTGAGTTTAAATTTCCCCCACTCGTCGAACTCCGCGCGCTTTTAACAGTGATGTGGCGACAAGGAATAAAACGCGAAACCCGCTGGATGTTCTGGCATCATTTAGTTAGTATCCTCGTTCATAACCCAGCGGTATTCGTCCACTATATTAGCGTCTGTGCTCACAACGAGCACTTCCTCGAATATCGGGAAATCGTCCGCGATGAAATTGAAGCTCAATTAGCCGAATTTTTAGCCGAACGCCAAGAAGAAGTCGTCAACATCCCCGTAGCTGCTGAGACTGCTGTCAATGTGCTCTAAAAACTAACAACGCCTAGCCGCTGGTAGGGGCAATTTAGGAATTGCCCCTACCAGCGGCTATAATTATTCTCGATCGATAAAAATAGTAGTCATGACTAAATATGTGCTGTGGGGTAATTATTGTGAAGATGTTGTCATCAAACGCGCACCCTATCGAGAGGCACATTTAGCTGGATTAGCCCAGCAAAAAACCGATGGTATCCTCGTGACGATCGGTCCTACTCAGGATCTCACCAAAGTTTTCGGCATTTATGAAGCTAGCGACGAACAGCAAGTCCGCAATCTCATCGAATCCGATCCCTATTGGGTAAATGGGATTTGGACAGAATATCAAGTTAAAGAATGGATTCAAGCGATTTAGGCTTTAGGCTTTAGGCTTTAGGTTTTAGATGTAGGGTGGGCGATGCCCACCATCTAGGTTTCATGTGATTTGGATCGTCTGAATATTTATACCGTATCACTACAATCCTAAAACTTCCTTGCCCACAGCTTGATACTTAGACCAACCAAATTGAGCACGGGGGTCGCTACAATCTCGGATAATGACTCCGCGACTAGAAGATCGCTCGAAGGCGACTAGGAGGGGAATATCGGTCTTGAATAGCGGCAATTTAGCCTCTTCGAGGATGCCTCTCGCCGCGCGTCCGGTTTTGGTACGGGAGTCTACTTGTGTGAGTAAGACTTTATATTTTGCGCCCCATTTTTCTAGCAACTCGGTGGATTTGATCGTGGTGTCGAGATCGAGATGGTTGGGAGTGGTGGGGATAATCAGGAGATCGCTACTAGCAACCAAATCTTGCAGCTCATCTTGTTCGGGGCGAGCTTGGGTGTCAGTGATAATGTGAGTATATTTACTAATAATCGCTGTCGCACCAGCTTGAGAAGCAACTGTAAACGGTAATTTATCTTCTCGCGACCACACTAATGCCGAACGATTTCGATCAGCATCAATCAGTAATGTCGGTGCGTTTTCCTGAAGGTATGCAGCAAGGTGAATTGATGTGGTTGTCTTGCCGACACCACCCTTGAGTGCAGTAATGGTAATAATCATCTGCTAGCGGGGAGATACTCCTGATTTCTAGCACCACTGTAAAATGTTGCGCGCACCTTTCACCAACCCCGTAACATAAATTAGGGCTTTTGCGCCCTCCCCTTTATAAGGGGAGGGTTGGGGTTGGGTAATAGCCTACGCAGCAAGACAGAATAATATACGGAGAGGAGAGGATTCGAACCTCCGTTAGGTGTAACCCTAAAACTGATTTCGAGTCAGCCACCATCAACCACTCGGACACCTCTCCAGACGAGCCACCATACATCATACACTATTATGGTGCAAGTTAGCTAGGTGTCTTTACCTGCACTGAGCATCGCCATTGGCGTAGCAGAAGTGATCCGATGCTTAGAGATCGTGGGTGGTATATTTTGCACGGTGATAATCTGAGTCATATCGTAGGTGTGTTAGGCGTTAGCCGTAACTCACAGTTTTAGCAAAAGCTCAAGCTATGCCTATGCAGAGCAGCAATTCCAAATTCAAGATATTTTACCGATTTTCCACCAATAATTGATTGTTGCTGGTGGGGTTGGGCGGGTTCGTTTCGCAATTAATGGTGCGGTGCGAGGATTTCTAGCATAAAGCGGCGTTTTTATGCGGGGGGAACCCCCGCATAAAAAAACGACAAGACACCCGCCATCTACGACATATGGGAATAGGTTTGAATTTGGAATTGCTGTACGCAGAGTAAGCCGTAGTAGTATTGGCTTTGGATTGGGTATTCTGGAGAAACAAATCGAAGTTCACCACCAGTTTAGATTAGGTTCAAACTTGCATGAATGCAGCAGAGAGTAAACGAGTTGAGAACTTTCTCGATAAATGGTTGGGTTCTGAAGGAAACGAGCGGGCGAACTACCAGACGTTTTTCGGCGATCTGTGCGTAGCTTTAGATGTGGCAGCACCACCCCCAAAGGGCAGTTATACGTTCAATCGAGTTAGATTGCAGTCTAATTCTGACAGTGACAATCATACTCGATAAGGTTGCACAACGATTTTTGCGTATTAGATGTCAGGGATACGATCTATGGTAGCAATTTGGGCACATTGATAAAGAGGTCAAATCCTATAATTTTTTATGAACAGAGAATACATGAACGATACTCTCTCAAAAAATATGGTGCGAGATTTTGTAGCGTCTTCTGTCACAAAGTCTCAGATCGCGCTTATTGGATCAATTTTAGGATTTGGTTTTATCGGGGCAAATTCGGTTCAAGCCGCTTCTATTTCTTTGGGAACTGCTAGCAATTTCGCGGTCTTGGCCGACTCAACGGTGACAAATATAGGTTCATCCATCATCACGGGAGATCTAGGTGTCAGCTCAGGTTCGGCGGTCACTGGCTTTCCTCCAGGGATCGTGACTCCACCCGGAACAATCCACGCTGCTGATGCGGTCGCCCTTCAGGCTCAGGCAGATAACCAAGCTATGTACAATTATCTTGCAGGTTTGGTTCTTACTCAGAACTTAACTGGTCAGAATCTCGGTGGACAGACGCTCACACCTGGAGTTTATTTTTTTTCGTCGTCGGCTCAATTGACGGGAACGCTGACGCTCAATAGCTTAGGCGACCCCAACGCGCTCTTCGTTTTCCAGATAGGGAGTACCCTGACGACCGCAAGTAACTCGTCTGTTGTCACGAACAATGGCAGTGACTATCCAAATGTGTTTTTTCAAGTCGGCAGTTCTGCGACTCTTGGTACTGGCACTCAATTCAAGGGAAATATCCTCGCTAACACGAACATCACCCTGAATACCAGCGCAAATATTGAATGCGGTAGAGCCTTGGCACAAAATGGCGCAGTGACGCTGGATACCAACAACGTCTCTACCGCCTGTGCATCGATACAACAAGTCCCTGAACCTTTTACCATTATCGGCACACTGGTTGGCAGTACAGCAGCTTTGCGGATGAGAAAGAAACTTAAAGCAAGCGGCTTTTAACTCTTGCCCATCAGACAATGACCTTACTACACCCTTAAATCTCAAAACCCTTTGCCACTAACAGGTCTGGGGGGGTGTCCTGTTAGATTTATCACCACTCTAAGAACTTTATAGAGAATAGCTTCACCGTCGCGAAATTACATCGTTTTGGAGTGCGTTGTCTCCCTGTTTTCTCACTCTCAGGACACTAACATCGTTCGTAGTTACCATAAGTGTTGTCCAGAGAGTGATTACGAACGATTTTACTGTTACTCCCCCCGAACAACTTCAATCCACCCAAATCGCCCTACCAGATATCGATGTCGAACCAGAAACCGTCGTAATCCCTGTCGAACAGCAAAAATGGCTCACCCTACCAAAAGCCCAACTCGCAGCCATCCGCGACCTCTTACGCATCAGTAGCGGCGAATGGACAGTAGCGCAGATAGCCAACCAATTCACAGGCAAAAATACCCAGAAGAAACTAGAAGCAATTGGGGAAAATCTCGATCGATTACAATGGTTTGGAGTTGTGATCGATCGAGAAGATGCGGGTATTATGTATTGGCAATATGCCGAGCTACAACAAACTGCTTAGAGAATGTATACGTAGTTTAATGACTGCGTTTGAAGATCTAAATCCCCCAACCCCCTTAAAAAGGGGGCTTTAAAAGTCTCCCTTTTCAAGGGAGATTCTACCAATTTCGCTTCTCAAATAAAAAGTAATAGATGCCAACTTTTCACTTGCCGTATGACCACAATCTCATCGAACTCGCCCGACAAATGCGGAAAAATCCTACTCCCGCTGAGAGAAAACTGTGGGAAGAGTATCTACACGATTTACCAGTGAAAATACTGCGCCAAAAACCGATTGACAGGTTTATTGTGGACTTTTATTGTGCCTCTGTAAAATTAGCAATCGAGCTTGATGGGCAACAGCATTATACAGAGGAAGGAATGACTTATGATACACAGAGGAGCGCGATTTTAGAAGGTTATGGGATTAAAGTTATCAGATTTAGCAATCAGGACGTGATGGATGATTTCGATCGCATCTGCAAACAAATTGCCGATTCACTCTAAAAAGCCCCCTTTCCAAGGGGGTTGGGGGATTCAGATCTACGACATAACAAAAAATCTTTTCAGACACCTTCTGAGACATTTTCAGCTTCTTTGATGAAAATCTCGACCGAGTTAGAATAGTGCGGATACCTTGCCGGACTCTTGGATAGTGAATCTCTGAGTTTTGAAGACTGCCAGCCCTGCTACTAGGCTTGATGCTTAGAAGAGGATCGCCCAAAACATTAGTAATGGTTGAAGAAAAGTCTAGGAGTCTTTCATCCGCTTGAGTTCTTCTTGCAGGGCTTCTACTTGCTTTCGCATGTCGCTAATGTTTTCAGGCGATTGGGCTTCGCCATCGGCGACGATTTCAATCCGCCGTGGCTCGTTAGTTTTCTGAGCGCGTTCGGTATTGTTAGTTTTAGCTTGATTCAAATTCTGCTGTTGGGCAGACTTTACCATATCGTCTACTAACTTGCGGGCTTCTTCGGTGGTGATTTCACCTTTAGCAACCATTTCATCTGCTAGCTTTTGGGCTTGACTGCCGATCGATGAAAACTTCTCACCAGCTTGTTCTCCCGCAGCAGTAGCTAGCCCAACACCGAGATAAAATGCTTTTTGAACGATATCGCCTAGACCAGCCATAATTAACTTCGTAAGATGATGAGGATGTTTAAGCTATCTACTCTCTAAGATAACCGCTCAAATAAGTTGAATAGCAGGGGTGAATTGGTACGGTTTGCCGATATGTAGCGCAGTACGGCAATAGATGCGGGGGCAAATACTTTTATGACCCGGATACCACGCCTGTTATAAGCATCCCTATTGCTGCTACCTTCCGGTTCTGACAAGGTTTGGGCGTTACGACCGCGTGGGGCCAGATCGATTTCTAGTATAGCACAGATTTTCGGTCGATCGCCAGATTTATTTTGAAATGAGCGGCGTTTCCGAGCTGTTTGGGGAAATACTTTGAAAATCCGGATACCACGCCTGTTGCAAGCATCCAGTGTTGCTGCTACTTCCGTCCTGACAAGATTTAGGCGTTACTACCGCATGGGTTCGGACTCAAGTTTATAACAGCACGGATTATCGCATAGACTAGCCATAGTTAACTTTGCAAGGTAATGATGCGAACATCTTGGTTTTCTCTCTCGTATCTAGTCAAAAATCATCGTGAAACTGTTGCAGCCGCAGCATGTGCGGTACTTTTGTTAGTGGGCTGGTTGGCATTGCAATTTGCAGCAGGAGATGCCACCAGAGGGGGTTGGCAGCTATTTGGGTTGTGTCTATTGCCGTTGGCGTATATTATCGGCGGTTATGGGAGTGCTGTAGAGGGTTTGACGACGCTGTGGGAGGAGCGGGAGCTGGATGTCGATCTGTTGATGATTGTGGCGGCTCTGGGTGCGGCGGGATTGGGGTGGTGGAAGCAGGAACATGAGTTGATTATCGACGGTGCGGTGTTGATTCTGATTTTTGCGATTAGTGGTGCGCTTGAAGGTTATGCAATGGCGCGCACGGAGCGGAGTATTCGGAGTTTGATGAGTCTGACACCGGATTTGGCGCGATCGATCGTGTCGGGAATGGAACGGGAAATATCGATCGATCGATTGCAAGTTGGGGATATATTATTGGTTAAACCTGGGGAATTGATTCCGACAGATGCGATCGTCATGTCAGGAGCGAGTACCATCAATCAAGCGGCGATTACAGGGGAGTCGCTCCCCGTGGAGAAGTCGATCGGCGACGAGGTGTTTGGCGGTACGATTAATGGCAATGGTGCGCTAACTCTGAAAGTGCATCAACCGCCTGCGAGCAGTCTGATTCAGAGGATTATTATGCTGGTGCAACAGGCGCAAACCGAAACCCCTGCTTCCCAAGCATTTATCGAAAGATTCGAGCGGGGTTATGCCAAGCTAATTGTCATTTTAGGGATATTATTTGCTACTCTGCCCCCATTCTTATGGGGTTGGGATTGGGAAACGACGATTTATCGCGCGTTGATTTTTCTGGTGGTAGCGTCTCCCTGTGCGTTGATGGCGGCGATTATGCCAACTTTATTATCGGGAATTGCCAATGGAGCCAGACAGGGGATTTTGTTTAAAGGTGGTGGTACGCTAGAAGCGATCGGCCAAGTTAAAGCAGTCGCTTTTGATAAAACTGGAACGCTGACTACAGGTAAATTGGCAGTAGTCGAGATTATCCCCATCGAGCAAACTAATCCCCAAACTATTTTACAACTTGCAGCGGCGATCGAGAGTAGTTCAGAACACCCGATCGGTCGAGCGATTGTCAGAGCGGTACAAGAGCAAAATTTAGCAGTTAACACTGCCACAGAAATTACCGCCATCCCAGGTTTGGGAATTACGGGAATGCTCTCAGAGCTAAAGATTTCCGTCGGGAAGACGCAATTAATGTCAGATCCAGTCAGAGTCAAAATTGCCACTCACCAAGCCTTAATTGACAATTTAGCCGCCACAGGTAAGACGATCGTTTGGGTAGTAAGTAATGAGCAATTGTGTGGGGCGATCGCCCTAGCGGATACTGTGCGCCCAGAAGCAGTAGAATTAGTGCGAAGACTGAAACAGATGGGAATCGAGCAAGTTATGCTCACAGGCGATCGATCCCAGAGTGCAAATTCGATCGCCAAACAGTTAGGAATTACCCAAGTACATGCGGAATTATTACCTGAAGATAAAGTAAATCTGATTAAACAATTGCAAGCAAAATACCAAAATGTGGCGATGGTAGGCGATGGGATTAATGATGCTCCAGCTCTAGCAGCGGCGAATATTGGGATTGCGATGGGTGTAGCGGGAAGCGATGTTGCACTAGAAACTGCCGATATTGTCTTGATGACTGATTCGCTCGATAAATTAGAGCAAGCGATTAAATTAGGTAGGCGCACTCAACGAATTATCAAACAAAACATTACCTTTGCCCTATCTTTTATTGTCGTGCTATTAATTAGCAATTTTATGGGCGGAATTAATATGCCATTAGGTGTATTCGGACATGAAGGATCGACAGTATTAGTCACATTGAGTGGTTTGCGATTATTGCGGTAGAAGTAATTGGATGACTGCTAATGAATCAAAAGTGAAGAATCTTCCGTCGAGAAGTGAATTTCCTCGTCAGAGTTATCGATCGCATCACTACTAGATGATGATAGTTTCTGCGTCCACTGAGAGATTTTCGCAGATAATTCATCTTTACGAACGGGCTTGGATAAAAAGTCATCCATTCCCGCTAGCTTCGCCAATTCCCGATCTTCTTTCATCGCACTAGCTGTGAGCGCGATAATAACTGTCGGAGGGATATTCTGTTCGCGCTCGCGCAGCCGAATCTCTTTAGTAGTTGCATAGCCATCGAGCCGAGGCATATGACAATCCATTAAAATTGCATCATAGTGTTGGCTTGCAATTTTGACGAGCACTTCTTCGCCATCACAAGCGATATCGGCGATATAACCCAATTTTTTGAGTTGATTGAGGGCAACTTTTTGATTGACTTTATTATCCTCTGCTACCAATATGCGCAGGCTAGAACTAACTGCGGAGAATGGTTTGGGATTTGCAGGGGGCTTGGGAGTTGGCAGAGCTGGGATAGTCGCTGCTACGGGTTCGATACATTTACGCAGGAGATTGAGCGGCTTGGCTGGTTTAAAGACATACCCATCAATCGATGATTGTTGTTGCAGCGTTTGAGCACGATGGTTTTCATTGAAAGCGATCGTAGCAATTTTCCGCAGATTTCTGAGTTCGGGATAACAATCGATCTGCTCTGGGAGGGCAATCTTCGGGCTATCAGGGAACGAAAGATCGGTAATTAGGGTTTGAAACGGTTTACCTACGGCGGCTGCTGCTAGCAAGAGATTCATCGCCGAGACACTAGTTGTCGTGGTAGTGACGAGGGCACCATAATATTCAGCAGCAGAAGCAATTGAGTGCCGACTATGATCCCAATTTCCAGCAATCAGAATCCGTTGTCCCTGGATCATTTGGGCGAGTTGGCGACTGTGTAACAGTTCATCGCTAATTTCTGGGGTGAGGTTAGCACGATTGCAAGTGAGGGTGAACCAAAAGATCGAACCCGCCTCTGGCGCACTAATCACACCAATTTCACCACCCATCATTTCAATTAACCGCTGAGAAATTGGTAGCCCTAAACCCGTACCCCCATATTGGCGCGTAGTGGAGGAATCAGCTTGAGAGAATGAGTCGAAAATTTTGTCTTGACTGTCGCGATCGATCCCAATTCCGGTATCTTGAACTTGGAAATAGAGAGTTGTCTGTAGATCGGTAGTGGCGATCGCGCTAATATCGATCGATACTCCACCTCGATCGGTAAATTTGATCGCATTACCGATTAAGTTAGTTAATATTTGTCTCAATCTCGTCGGGTCGCCTTGCAAATTACTGGGAATTGTGGGTTCGATTCGACAACTCAATTCAATTCCTTTTGAATAGGCATTATTTGCTAATACTTCGATCGTTTGCTCGACAGCATCGGTCAAATTGAAGTCAATTTCTTCTAGGCGCATTTCGCCAGCTTCAATTTTAGAGAAATCCAGAATTTCATTGATAATATTTAATAAGTTGTCGGAGCTAATTCTAATTGTTTCGACGAAGCTGCGCTGTTCTTCATTGAGGTTTGTCTCTAACAGCAATCCAGTCATTCCAATTACCCCATTCATCGGCGTGCGAATTTCATGGCTCATATTTGCCAAGAACGCGCTTTTCATTTTCCCCGCCGATTCAGCTAGTTGACGGGCTTTTTCTAAAGCAATATTTTCTTTAGTTAACTCGCGCCGACTGTGGCGTTCTCGCTCCATCAATAATGACTGAAGTTGTTTCGACGTAGTAATATCTTCTATTACGAGTAAAAACCCCGAAACTACGGCAATCTCTTCAATTTTCTTACCATCAATAATATCTCTTTGAATTTCCTGCCAATTATATAGTGCTTCCAATCTCAGGGTAAAATATTTATCATTACGTTTTACTTCTTTTGCAGGTAAACTTTGATAAGTATGGAGATCGCACAGTCGAGCTTCCCATTCATCAACGGTCAGCCAATTAGGAATCAAACATTGTTCGATTTTGTCGCCAATGTTAATACTTAATAGTTGAGAAGCCACTGAGTTACAAAACCAGACCGTACCATCTATTTCTGTTGCTAATAAGCCCATCGATAAGCTATGGGCGATCGCGGTCTGAGCCGACTGTGCCCGTCCTAGTTCAGCAGCTAGCGTCGCTAATTTAGCCACTTTACCAACTGGAATTGGCGAAAAAAGGTGCTTGTCACGAAAGCGGGGTGGATGAGCGACTAAATTAATTTGATGGGTTTGCCATAGCCTGTCAATTTCACGTTTGACCAAAAAATCTGTATATTGTCTCTCCCAGTAAGCTACCCCAATTGTCAGGAGTAATGCCAAGGTAATTGGGGCCGTAACTGGTAGTAAATAATTACTTGCTAACGCCACTGTAGCGATCGAGATCCAGCCACTGCTCAATCCTAATATAGCCAGCAATCTTTGACCGTGAGTTAGCCGACTGAGTTGATAACTTAACAGCGGACTGGTGCCCAACAATACCAAAAATAGCCAGTCGTTAGAGATTGATTGTAATTGAGCGCGTTGGAGGAGATTATCGACGATCGCCGCATGTAAATAAACACTAGCAACTCCTGCCGATCGATCGAATGGAGTATCGATTTGCTTGGCATTACTTCCCGTCACTCCAACCAAAACAATTTTGTTATTAAATGCTTTTTCGAGATCGTTCTTAGGTTGGAGAATCGAGCTAAATGAATAGTGGTTGGCTTCAGCAACTTTCCCAGGCCAATTAATCGATAAATTACCATCATCTGGCGGCCGCTTGATTTCAGGTGCGTTGCTGAGATTATGTCCTTCAACAGCCATCCATGCTAGGGAATGTACGCGATTTTTGTATCGCTCGATCTGTCTAATTACTCCATCATGACTCTTGATTTTATCGATATGTCCGACTGCTTGAGCGGCTGCTTTTAATTTCCGATTGGGTAGGATCGGTTGATTTTTGGCATTCCAACTTTGGGCGAGGACAACTGCTTTATGTTGGTTAATTGCCTGAATAAATTCCTCATCAGCAGGAGTCGGATCGCTGAATATTTGCTCAAAGGCGATCGTACTAGCGTTATACTTAGTCAAAATTTTAACTAACTTCGCATAATCCGATCGATTATTTTGTAAATTCCTAAATTGAGCGATACTTTCATCATCGATTTCGACGACAACGACTCGATCGTCCCAGGCTCTTTCACCACGCAATTCTGTCAACCGATTGTAGGCAAAATCTTCGACTGGCTGAGTTGCACCCAGTTGTACTAATCCGATCGTTATTGCTGCCGCTATCGGCCCAGGTAGCCACCGCCAGATAGATCCCAGGTTTGCGGGGATCTGTGCGGACAGATTGGTGAATCGAGTGAAGTAGTTCAAGATCGGTGGATCGGTAGATGGTGGTTGGTATTCGCTACGAGGACCTAAAATTATTAGAAACTACCTCATTTCCAATCAGAATACCTGAAATTTAAGTACTTGGAATCGGCAACATAGCGGTTAAAACTTGGTTAATTAGCGGATCTGAAACTAGACATTTATCAGGGTTCGCACTCTCATAACCGATCGTTTTCGTAGCACCGATTTGAGTGGGGAGGATAAAGACACCTTTACCTGCTTTGACTTTTTTATCCGATTTTAGTGTCCCAATAATCTGTGCTAGATCTATCCCTAGGGGTAGTTCGATCGATAAACCCGCTCGGTGAATGACCGCATCTTGGCGTTGCGCCTCCGCTCGCGGCCACAATCCTAATTTAACAGCTAGTTGTCCGGCTGCGACCATCCCCATCCCGACAGCCTCGCCATGATTGACTACCAGATATTTTGTAACACTCTCGATCGCGTGACCGATCGTGTGCCCATAGTTAAGCGTCGCCCGCAATCCGGTTAATTCATGCTCGTCTTTACTCACCACATCCGCCTTTGCCCTAGCAGATCGCGTTAAAATAGTAGAAAGTAGTTCGACATCGACATCGCTCTGGTTCAGCCCATTGGCTTGTTCAAGTCGATCGAATAGTTGTGGATCGCCAATAATCGCATATTTAATTACTTCCGCCATTCCCGCCCGAAATTCGCGCTCTGGGAGTGTCGCCAAAACTTGAGGATCTGTCAGCACCAAGCGCGGTTGATGAAATGCGCCGATCAGATTTTTCCCCTTGGGATGATTGACACCAGTCTTACCCCCGATTGATGAATCCACCATTGCGAGTAGAGTAGTCGGTACCTGAACCACATTAATCCCTCGCAGCCACGTAGCCGCCGCAAAACCCGTCATATCTCCAATCACACCACCACCCAAAGCAACGAGGGTTGAGGAGCGTTCTAGCCCGTTCTCCAGGGCGAGATCGTGGATATGTTCGATCGATCTCAGTGTTTTGTACTGTTCGCCATCTGGTAATTCGCAGTACGAGACTTCAAAGTTGGCTTGTTTGAGAGCGGCGATCGTCCGTTCCCCATAAAATCCAAATACGGTAGGATTGGATACTACCATCACCTTCTGTCCCAGTTGGAGAGTACGACACTTCGCCCCCAACTCCTCTATGTTTCCAGGTGAGATCGAGATTTCATAACTATTTTCAGCGAGAGCGACTTGGATTGATTCCATAAGTTTAGAGAGGGTGTGGGTATGGATGGATAGACTCACAGCTTGCACCAGTAAATAAAGATAAAGACTGATGAAGGGGTGTCGGGATTCGGGATTCGGGATTCGGGTGTCGGAAAAATACCGTATTGACTAGGATCGTAGGCTTGTATTGCCCAATTTGTGCTAGTAAATATATTTTGGTGCAATATGTGGGTACATGAGTAGGTTTTGGACGCAAGCGTCCTCCGAACCCCGAACCCCGAACCCCGAATCCCGAATCCCTAAATTTATCCCAGATCGACTAACTGCTGTACTCTAGGCTCCAGTCAATGATTTAATAGTACTTAAATAGTTCTAGTGGAGGATAACTTTATGTCTGGTGCGATCGCTTATTTAGTTTTGATTGGTGTGATGTTCGGAATTGCAATGAGCTTATTCTTTGGACTCAGAGCTACTAAAATCATCTAGAGCCAAGTGGCTAGTCAATAGTGGCTAGTCAATATCTACACCACGCAAACCTCACTACATTCCTCACTCATTCATGAAATCCTATCTCGCTGCTGCGATTCAAATGACCAGTCTACCGGATCTAGAGAAAAATCTAGCTCAGGCGGAAGAATTAATCGAATTAGCCGTTCGTCGGGGTGCTGAGTTGGTCAGTCTGCCAGAAAACTTTGCCTTTCTAGGCACTGAAGAGGATAAAATCAGACAGGCTGAGTCGATCGCCACTCAAACCGAAAAATTTCTCAAAACAACCGCCCAAAAATTTCAAGTAACTCTCGTTGGTGGTGGCTTTCCCGTTCCAGTTGGCACTGAGGGTAAAGTCTATAATACGGCACTTCTGGTCGGGCCAAACGGGGAGGAACTGAATAGATACGAGAAGGCACATTTATTCGATGTCGATCTCCCCGATGGCAATACCTATCGGGAATCGAGTACAGTCATGGCAGGTCTGAAACTACCGGATGTATATCACTCTCCCGACTTAGGTGGGATTGGTTTATCGGTTTGCTATGATGTTCGGTTTCCAGAATTGTATCGCCACCTCTCCAAACTAGGTGCGGATGTGTTGTTTGTCCCTGCTGCATTTACCGCTTATACTGGCAAAGATCACTGGCAAGTACTATTACAAGCACGGGCGATCGAAAATACCTGCTATGTGATCGCTCCCGCTCAAACTGGCACCCACTACGCGATGCGCCAAACTCATGGACACGCGATGATTATCGGCCCTTGGGGAGTGATTTTAGCAGATGCTGGCGATCTACCTGGAGTGGCGATCGCCGAAATCAGTCCCACCCGTCTCGCCCGCGCCCGCGCTCAAATGCCTTCACTCCAACATCGAGTCTTTGCCTAGACGTTAGATCCTCCCGATTTCACAGGGTAAAATGTAGTAGTAGGGGCAATTCATGAATTGCCCCTACTACTACTACATTTTACTCGATCGACAAAAAATAATTAGATGCTATGAGCGATAACAATATTCAGTTAATTAATATCGGTGTCAGTGTATTTTTAGTGATAATGACATTCTTATTTATCTTTCGGATTGTCCTGACTTGGTATCCACAGGTAGAGAGTCAAAAATTTCCATTTAGTATTGTTGTTGCACCAACAGAACCTTTTTTAGCTCCTTCTCGTAAAATAATTCCACCAATTGGCGGTGTAGATATTACTCCGATCGTTTGGGTGGGAATTTTGAGTCTAATTCGGGAAGTTTTAGTCGGACAGCAAGGTTTAATTACGATGCTAACTAGGTAATTGATAATTAATATATCGTGATTTCGGCAATTTTAAATCAGTCAGATGGTGACAATTCAAAATATTCAGATCGATCGAAAGATCATCACCGAGTTGTGGCACGAGTTAATTCTACCGCATCTCTTCCATCAGATTCTTGAAAATAAACCTTAATCTTTTCATCACGAGAAGTCGGGAGTTTTTTGCCAACAAAATCGGGATGAATGGGTACTTGTCGATGACCTCGATCGATCAGTACTGCTAGTAAAATATGTTTGGGTCTACCATACTCATTCACTGCATTTAATGCTGCACGGATAGTTCGACCTTCGTAAATCACATCATCTACTAATATTACCGTTTTACCATTCAAATCTACCGGAATATCCGTTTTACCTGGAGTTCGTACCGCAATGAGATCGAGATCGTCGCGATAGAAGGTAATATCTAGAGCCGCGACAGGGACTTTTATTCCTTCTAATACTTCAATCTGTTTAGCCAACATTTTTGCCAGCGGCACACCTTTAGTCTGAATTCCGACTAATGCTACCTGCGACAAGTCTCGACAGCGTTCGTTAATCTCTGAAGCCAGTCTGACAAGCGTTCGCCGGATTTCATCAGCAGATAGGATTTCAACGATCGAACTAGGCATGGGGATAATTGATAATTGATAATTGATAATTGATAATTGGCAGTTTTAAGAGACTATCAATTGTCAATTATTTTTATACCTTGGACAAAACTGTATACGGAAATTAAGAATAGGGTGAAGCGAAATAAATTACTAACTACAGTCTCTGGCAATTTGGGTAAGTAACGAGTGCCAAATTGTGCGCCCAGTAAACCACCAATTCCTAAGATTAGACCTTGACTGAATAAAACATGACCGTTGATGCTGTGTCCGATCGTTGCAGAGATAGCAGTCAGGACGACGACACCTAGACTAGTCTGAATTGCTATCTTAATTGTCTCTCCTAGCAGCAGCATTTGTAAAGGTACCATAATCGCGCCTCCCCCAACTCCCACTAAACCAGCCACTAAGCCCGCTAAACTACCTGTGACAGTACTTAATAATAGTTTCTGCCTAGTTGTGGCTGGTTGGCTCGATTTGACATCAATCAGTCGCTGTTTCAAGCTGACTAGATAGATATTTGTCAGCATGAGCGTACCAAAACCGAATAATAGCCAAGAAGCTGGAATATATTGGGCTAAAGCCGCTCCTAGTTGAGCTGCGAGTAATGCGGGTAAACCAAGCGAGCTAATTTTGCTCCAGTCGATATACCCCATCCGCCAATTTTGGATACTCCCCGACAATGAGGTGAGCAAAATTGCCAAGCTACTAGTGCCGATCGCATTAATTGGAGTAAAACCTAGATATACCATCAATGGTACCAACACCGAGCCACCACCAATCCCCAGGATTCCAGCCAATAGCCCAGATCCCAAACCACCTAATATCAGAACCAAATCGAGGGACACGTTAAATCCTCTAGATATTTCAGAATATTAAGCTTATCTCGATCGCAGTAGCAACCGTTAGCCTTTTTCCCTAACCTAGATTAGAGGGTAGGTAGTAGAGGGTAGGGGGTAGGGCAGAAGTAAGGGGGTAGGGGAGTAGGGGAGTAAGAAACACCCCCCCCCCCCCCACCCCCCCCACCCCCCCCCCCCCCCCCCCCCCCCCCCCCCCCCCCCCCCCCCCCCCCCCCCCCCCCCCCCCCCCCCCCCCAAGGGGTATGAGGAAAAAAAAAACAAAACCCCAAAAAAAAAA
>NZ_JANOJV010000075.1:0-29379 GCF_031418915.1 Chamaesiphon sp. VAR_48_metabat_135_sub
AACACCGGATTGTTTCAAAAGTGCATCAACAAGGGTGGTTTTACCGTGATCTACGTGAGCGATGATGGCTACGTTACGAATGGGAATACTCATAAATTGTGGAGTTAGAACTCTAATTGTCTCGATCGAGATTTACTAAAAATTGTAAATATCTATGGATTATTGTAGCCGATCGTGGGTATTATTGCTGTCTTTGGATTTCGCTCGATCGACTCATTTCTTGTACTAATTCAAGAAGCTCCGCACGGGAAAATCCGCTCCCAAGAGGGGATTTTACTAGATACTACGCGAAATTAACTAATCCTCGATCGATTATCTCGCCTTTACTATTAATTCCAGTCAGCAAAATTTGGTCTTGATATACTTCGACAATTCCAAAACTGTGGACGCTTTGAGCAAAAGCCGTCCAACTCTGCGCTCTCACTGGATATAAACCCGCGCCACCGCCGCCGCAGACCATATAAGTGGTTCCATCGATCGGTTTCGATCGTTGATAATTATGATCGTGACCGTTAATCCAGAGGCGAACTTTATGTTTTTTCAAGATGGGAGTGACATCTTTTGCCATTACTTGATTGACTTCGTACACCCCCGCGGAATAAATATTGTGATGTCCATAAACGATATTCCATTTAGCTTTACTCGCCGCTAATGCTCGATCGAGCCAATCTAATTGTGCCACTCGATCGGGCGATTGTCGATCGATCAGATCGTTAGTATTCAAGACAAAGAACCGGACATCACCTTGACCATGCATGTAATAACGTTGACCCTGCATATTAAACTCAGGATAAGCAACTTGAAGATCGCCATTCATTGTCCGCACGTCATGATTGCCTAAAGAAGCGTAAAACTTCACACCCTGCTGAAGTAAATCTTGATAGGGAATGGTAAAAACTGGTTTAATTTTCGTAAACTCTCCATTGGTATAGATATTATCGCCAGCCAGCAGGATCGTATCAAAAGGATTTTTTTCGTGGTAGAGAGCCAGCGCACGACCGACAGCATACTGCTTGGCACTACCCGTACCTGTATCGGCAAGGACGGCAAATCGCTGTAATAACTTGGACTTGGGTATTGCAACTGCCGACACTCCTTCGCCCTGGGAGGCATTTACACCATCGCTGCTAGAATTGAATCGATCTGCTAGTAATTTACCTGCCCCAGCAATACCCAAGCCAGCCAAGCTAGCTCCAATTAAAAATCGACGGCGGTTAGTACTCATAAAGTTTGGTTATTTGTAATGGGCTGACCTAATAAAGATGATAAATTAGAAGAAAGTGAAACTACTTCTACCGCAATGGCACCCCAGTCGAGGACAGGTAAACTAATGCAAGGATTGTTTGGACGGTTTGGGAAAAAGAACCCAGCGCAGCCAACAGTCTCTCCTGCAAATCCACGATCTAACAGTACTCCATCCCAGGCAGAAATTGAAGAACGGGAATTTCCGAGTGCGAATAGATTTGATGATGACGAGGAGACTAATTGGGATGATGCCGAAACATTGGCTGATGAGAATAACCCTGTCGTCTACGCTCAACCGATCGAACCAATCGTAGCACCACCAGTAAGCACTCCTCCAGATTTGGAAGAATGGGACGAGGCTCTACCCGCAGCAACAGTCAAAAACAGCAATATTCAAGAAGTCCGCCGCAGTAAGAAGCCCATACCCGCACCACAGAACGCGGATATGTGGGGGGACGATCTTCCCAAACGAACATTTTCACCCAGTAGTGCTCCAACTCCGACTCCAGCAACATCCACCCGAATAGAGCAAGCTATCGGTCTCTGGATGGCAATGCTGCAACAATTCCGCCGCTTACTCCCCGCCCCAATTCGTCAGCTCTCTGACGCGATTCTCACGGCAATTGTGGTGATGCTCGTAACTATTGGGATCTGGGTTGTCGATGGTTTTTTTGTACCTGGCACTAGTCCTTCAATTGCTAATCCACCAGCCGCATCGGTTGAAGTACAACCAAATGCCACATCTGCGGTAGCAATAGTACCAGAAGGTAGCCCCGAACAGGCATTTATCGAGGCAATTCAGACTCAACTGAGTGATATTACCAGTCAATATCCAGATGATATTATTCAGACACTGAAGGTCGATATTGCTGGAGATCGATTGATTGTCAAGCTTAATCCAATTTGGTATCTAGTTAGTGACGATCGACAAGATCGAGTCACAGATCGGATGTGGCTTCAAGCCAAGGCAAATCATTTTACCAAATTAGAGATCCAGAATGTACGGGGTGATTCGATCGCTCGCAGTCCCGTAGTCGGTCAACATATGATTATTTTACAACGACGACAGAGCTACTAACGATTTGCAGATAATCAATACAAAACACCAGACAAGCTATCGGAATCATTGCTGAAATCCGCAAACTTATCTGGTGCTTTAATTAAACTAACCTGAGTTCGGGTTAAGAATGTTGGCTTTTGTTCGTCACCCGCCCGCGACTGAAGTGGACTTGAGCTGTTAGCCTGGGGATTTATCCCCAGGTGGTAGCCAAACGAATCTTCGTTTAAGTCCCGCTCGATTGAAATCGGTGCTATTGATACAAAGTCCGCCTTCGCGGACCTTATTTACAATTTATTTGAATCTATACTTTAGTGCTAGATTTTAGTTTCTTTCTCATGCGTAATGCTGCTGTACCGCCGATAAAAGTACCAACGACGGTAAATGGCTCAGGTACTGCCGTTGGATCGGTCGGAATTGTGCTAGCACCTAATAAATTCTGGAACAAAATGCCATTATTATTTGTGCCTGTCGAACTTACATTGTCCCAAACATTTTGATCGGTGATCGCGAAAATACTACCAGCACCAATATTTTGATATGCCATCATCACATCTGATGAGTTAGTTCCGTTCATTAAGGCGATGGCAGATCCACTGATGTTTAGAGGGGCGAAAGCTGCATAATTGTAAGTATTGACACCTGCAGTCAGCGGATTACTGAGGATTTGTCCATTACCAACGGTCGCATCACGAAATCCACCATCTACAACTATATTGTTAATGGAAATATTACCACCTAAAGCTGTAATTGCAGCACTAATGCGGTTATTTTCATTTGGAGCGATAGTGCCGTGTTCGCCCATAAAAGCAATCCGTCCACCACCAGATAGGAAGGTGCTGAGTGAATTAAGTTCAGCATTAGTGTAAGAGTTAGCGGGTTGAACCATCCACAGCAGATTAATATTGGATAGATTATTCGTATCCAATGTCCCTGTCAAGATGCTAGAAGAAACTGGCTGTCCGCTTACGGTTAAGCCACTATTGTAATAATTATTGATTGTGCTCAGGCTGAAGCCACAGACATCACAACTGTTACCAAATACGCCTACAACATTGGCAGCTTGCGCTGAAAGAGAAGATAGGGTACTTATCAAACCAAATGTCAGAGAAGTTACTGCTAACGATGAAAATTTAAAGTTCATAGAATTCTTTGTTGGAGTTTAAGCGGAACAATTTTGATTCTCGTACTAAATTTCCCCGAAAAGGCAGAAAAGTAGTCCGAAAATTCTCAAGACTAGAGCGGTGAAGCTTGTATAAATTGCACAGCTAAAATCTAGATTATCGTTATAGTACCCAAATTTTTTCACAAACGATCGCTCAGCCCAAAAATTTGCTAAGATCGAATTCTACGGATGTATTTGGAGGTCTGTTTTCGTTACTGGGATTGGTCTCTAGTGGTGCGGATAACATCAGTAAGATGCGCTCGGTATAATCTACTGCACCGCATAATTCTCGCCCCAGGATATCTAATCCACCATTGGCATATTCTTCAAAGATCTGGATGCGCTGCTGCTCAAAATCGGCTCGATCGGGTGAAATTACGTTAATATTTTCGCTAGCCGCGATCGCAATTAGTTTCATTACCGGATCGTAACCGCGTGCGATGAATATCTCAATACTAATCGGTCCTGGTTCTTTCTTGGAAATTTCTCCCAGTGCTAAACGTTGATTTTGTTTGGCACCTAGTACTGCTGCAAACAACACCACATCAGCATAAGTCTGAAATGGGCTATTATTCTCAGTCGATGCAATTAGTGATTTGACTAATTCAGCTTTATCTTTTGCTACTCGAATCCGATTTTCAGACATGTAATAAGGGGGGGAGCGGGTGTCAGGGAGCAGGACTTGGCAGTAGTGGCGATCGCAAATGCTAATCCCACTATGTATGCGACATTTTGTATTTTCAAAGATGATGCCTAACGCAATTGCCACCACACTTAATAGCAGTGTAGCACTTTGCGCCCCTACAGCACTAAGGATTGTGCAAGATGAGAGCTTTTTTCAATGGCTACGCGATCGAACTGTAAAGCATTAAAATGAAGAAGGCATAGTCTAACATTCAAAAGTTGTCCCGATGTTGCTCATCGATTGGAACATCCCGCCACTGAATCAGTTGCCGTATTTTTACCTTTATCCAGCCTGCTCGATCCCAACATGAATATTCTCAGCGATTTACTAAAACCTCAAGCCACCCGCGAAAAGAAACAATCAAAGGGTATCCAAATTAAAACCGAGCGAGAGATTGGTATTATGCGCCAATCTTCGAGAATTGTTGCTACAGTCTTAAAAGAGATTTTCGGGATGGTAGAGCCAGGGATGACTACGGCGGATTTGGATGCTTATGCTGAGAAACGAATTCGGGAAATGGATGCAATTCCTAGTTTTAAAGGTTTATATGGATTTCCGGCGACGATTTGTGCCAGTATCAATGATGAAGCAGTGCATGGTATCCCCAATCGCAAGAAAGTAATCAAGCAGGGCGATGTACTCAAAGTCGATACAGGCGCGTTTTTTCAGGGCTTTCACGGCGATTCTTGCATCACGATCGGCGTAGGGACAGTCACTCCTGCTGCTGCTAAACTGATTCAAGTAGCAGAGGAGGCCCTCTACAAGGGCATAGAACAGGTAAAAGAAGGTGCTTACCTCCTAGACCTCGCAGGAGCAATTCAAGACCATGTAGAGGCAAATGGCTTTAGTATCGTCGAAGATTTTACTGGACATGGAGTAGGGCGAAATCTCCACGAAGAACCATCGGTATTTAATTTCCGCACGCGCGAAATGCCCAATGTGAAATTGAGAGCGGGGATGACGATCGCGATCGAGCCAATTATCAACGCTGGCTCGAAGATTACTAAAATGATGCCAGATAAATGGACTGCGGTCACGATCGATAAATCTCTATCGGCTCAATTCGAGCATACCGTTTTAGTAACTAAAGATGGCTATGAGATTTTGACCGATCGTAATTTAGTTTAATGGTTAAGGCTGATATCCCCGACTTTTTCAAAAAGTCGGGGATATTTGTTGAGATGTCTTGTGCAGTTGAGAAAGTAGCATAACCCGATCGCCACACAAATAGATCCTCATTCACAATGGAGCATAAGTAAAGCAAAAATAATATAAATTATGTACGGTAGCGTAGCAGCTTTTAATTCTGGATTGATTTTTATCGCTCTATTGGCATTTGGTTTATTAAATTGGTTTCAGATGCCAACTGGGAGTTTATGGGATTGGGCGATCGGAATTGGCATTTTTGAGTGGGCAATTTTAATTGTGACAGTCCCGTGGAATATCTATTTTAGTGCCCAAGCCGCAGTGCAGACAGGGAAGGAATCTCAACTCCAAGGCATTAGTGTCGAAGATCGCCAGATTCAATATGCGAGTGGGATTGCTACCAAATCTTTAATTGTGGCAATCGGGTTACATTTAGGTACCGCGATCGGGTTATATTGGTTAGCAATTAATGGAATTACGGCATTAGGCTATTGGAGTTCGATCGGCGTACTATTATTAACTCTATTACGTCCAGCAATTAGTACTTATGAGTATTTAGCAACCCGACTGAGTTCGATGCAGGAACAATTTGCTTACCCTCGTGCGGATATATTAGAGTTACGCGACAGGTTTCGACAATTAGAAGATCGAGTGACTCGATTAACCAGTCAATTAGATCCTAATAATGATGAATCTTGGCTAAGTCAGCAAAATAATCGAGGGGAAAATAATCGTGCAGAACTATCGAAAATTACCGTATCAATGGCAGACATGAAAGCAAGTAACGAACTAGATCATCAACGATTAGCGCAGGAAGCGAGACAAGCTATTTCCCAAATTACTGTTGATGGACAATTTCTCGAACACGCTCGCGAATTAATTAGATTCTTTAAAACAGCGTAAGAGGCTTTAGGCTCTAGCAATAGAATTGATTTCATACCTAACACCTAACACCCAATACCTAACACCTAACACCTAATATGATTCCTGGTGAAATTATTGCTCAAGATGGCGAAATCGAACTAAATGTCGATCGTCATACGCTTAAACTAACTGTAGCAAATACTGGAGATCGACCGATTCAAATTGGTTCTCACTATCACTTCTATGAAGTGAATGCAGCTTTAGAATTTGATAGAGTACCAACAAAAGGAATGCGTCTTGATATTCCGGCTGGTACTGCAGTCAGATTCGAGCCAGGAGACGAGAAAACAATTCAACTAGTCGCTCTAGCAGGATCTCGCGAAATCTACGGATTCAACGCCCAAATTGAAGGTAAACTCGATTCTTTGTAGAAGACGCCACGCGATGGAGTAAAGTTGAATTACAGTTAAACACGCCAAAGGGATGTCTATGATACAACCGAGATTAATCGATCGAATCGATAATTATTCGATCGTGCCAAGAGATTGACACAGTTGGCGAAAATCATCACCACGATGCTCGAAACTATCGTACTGGTCGAAACTAGCACAAGCGGGTGACAATAAGACAACCTTGGCTCGATGTTGTTCGGCTAATTCGATCGATCGATCCACCGCATTTGCCATTGTTTCGACGACTTCATAGTTAGTATATCCGACTGATTTTAATCGATTGGCAAACTGAGTGCCAGCATTACCAATTAATAATACTGCGGCTGCTTTTTGTTTAATTGTATCCAACCAAGCCAAATCATCACCTTCTTTAGCTTCACCGCCAGCAATCAAAATTACTGGTGCTTTTACCGCTGTCAATCCAACATCGGCAGCATCATAATTTGTCGCTTTACTATCATTAATATAATCAACACCTTCATAAGTGCAGACATATTCTAATCGATGGGCAACACCGGGGAAACTAGCGACAGCCAAGGCGATCGAATTATTCTCAATTCCGGCTATTTTGGCAATTGCAACAGCCATTAATAGATTTTGAAGATTGTGATCTCCAGGCATTTTGAGAGAGTCAGCTTGCAACACTTTCTCGCCTCTAAATATCACCCAATTATCTTCAATCCAGATGCCATTATCGGGATTGCCTTGTAGATGTTGTTTGCCTTCTACGCTCGTCCAAGTAGCAGCTTGCCAGTCAGATCCTCCTAGATTGTGGAGGTATCGATCGTCGCCATTGAAGATTTTATACTGTGAATTGCGGAGTAATTTAGCTTTGATATTTGCATAATTATCGACATTTTTATGACGGGCTAAATGATCGGGAGTCAATGTCGTCCAGACTCCTATTTGGGGTGTGAGCGTAAAAGTAGACTCGATTTGATAACTACTCAACTCGGCAATAATCCAGGCTGGTTTGGTTTCTAATAATGCTAGTTCGCAAGCTGCAAAACCGATATTACCACAGCCGATCGTTTCTAATCCAGCAGCTTTAAAAATTGCATCAGTTAGAGCTGTTGTAGTGGTTTTACCATTGGTACCCGTAATCGCCACCCAGGGAATATCCTGGAGATGTCGCCATGCTAATTCCATCTCGCCGATCGTGTCTATCCCCATTTCTCTGGCTTTGACGAGGGGGGCAATATCCCAAGGGACACCAGGGCTGACGACGATCGTATCTTCGGTGGTGGGGGCGAATTTGTCGCCGAGTTTGACCTTAATTCCGAGTGTTTCTAATTCTTGTTTTTGAGTTTCGAGGCTGGTGCTATTATTACTATCGCTGAGGGTGACTGTATAACCATGTTTGATTAGTAGTTTTGCAGCGGCGATACCCGATCGACCTAATCCGATTACAGTAGCTTTTTTCATATATATTTTTATCAGTCGTGAGGATAGTATTTTTTCAACCGCAGAGGACAAATGTTCGATCTTAAATCAATTTTCCCACCATATTTTACTCGATCGTGAGGATTTAGATAGAATAAACGCATTCAATTTCAGTTGAATCTATGACTGCATCTCAGTACGTTTTTACTGATGCTTGCTATGTATAGAGAGAAAGATTATGAAAAGCCGTTAAAAGTTGTTCGGTAGGAGGAAATAGTCATATCTTGTACTAAAACATAAGTACTATCACGAATCTAATCATTAAAGCCTGAAACCATCGCGAAAACGTCCCGATGGAACAGATCGAGGGCTGTTTTCAGGAGTTAATATGTACTGGTGCAAGATATGAGTAAGCTAAAAAGAGTTTTTAGGTAGTTTCGATCGATAGACTCCCGACAAATCAGGTAGTTTGACAGAAAGCGATCGAGCCGAATCTTCCAGTCATTAGAGCGATCGCTGTTATAGTGGGAGGAGATACAGCCCAACTTCTCTAAGGTGTATAAATACAGATATAAGGTTCCCAGCACCTGGAAAATATTGCTAGCAAATAGTTTATTCATCACCATCCCCTGTCTCGATCCGCTAGACCGTCGGGTTTCCCTGCGAGTGCGAATCGCTATCCCCCTTCCCTCTTCATGCTAGCCATGTTCGACAAATTGCGCGACATCATTCGCCATTGGTGGATGGAGTTCACACTTCAAACCAAACTGATGGGAGCAGCCACTTTAGTGGTGTCGTTGATTGTTAGTGGCTGCACCTTTTGGGCGGTAAATACCATTCAAGCGGATGCGCGAATTAACGATACCCGATTTGGGCGAGATTTAGGCTTGCTGTTGGCGGCTAATATGGCTCCACAGTTAGCTGAAAACGATCTGACTAGTGTCGCGCGGTTCTCTAATCGGTTTTATCATAGTACGTCGAGTCTGCGGTATATTCTCTACGCTGATGATGCGGGAAATATTCGGCTGGGGATTCCTTTCTCAGAGTCGGAGGTGCAAAACTCGCTGATGATCGAGCGACGGATTCATTTACCAGAGAGTAATGGGAATAAGGATTTACCATTAGTACGTCAGCATCAGACTCCTGAAGGGGTGGTGACTGATGTATTTGTCTCGATCGAGCATGATGGCAAGTTTCTTGGTACGCTAGCGATCGGGATTAATCCTAATCCTACAGTGGTTGCGTCCACTGGGTTGACGCGGGATGTGACGATCGCGGTATTTGTGTCGATTTGGGTAATGGTACTTTTGGGTGCGGTATTTAATGCGTTGCAAATTACCAAACCGATTAAAGAGTTACTGTCTGGAGTGCAAAATATTGCTTCGGGTAATTTCAAACAACGAATCGATCTACCTTTGGGTGGCGAATTGGGAGAGTTAATCGATAGTTTTAATGAGATGGCAGAGAAGCTAGAGATATTTGAAGAACAAAATATTGATGAATTGACGGCTGAGAAAGCGAAGCTGGAAACACTAGTTACCACGATCGCCGATGGGGCAGTATTAATCGATAATAATCTCCATATAGTGTTAGCAAATCCTAACGCTCGTCGCTTTTTTGGTTGGGATCATCTGGACTTAGATAAAACTAATGTCTTGCATGTTTTACCTGGCAGCGTTTCGGCTGAGTTAACTCGTCCTTTATATCAAGTAGCGGCTGGGAAACTTGAAGGGGAAGAGTTTCGGATTACACTCAATCAACCCGCTCATCGCACAGTGAGAATTTTAATTACTAGCGTACTCGATCCCATTAAGGAGAATGTTCGGGCGATCGCGATGACGATTCAGGATATCACTCGCGAGGTAGAATTGAATGAAGCAAAAAGTCAATTTATTAGTAATGTCTCACACGAACTGAGAACGCCATTATTTAATATCAAGTCATTTATCGAAACGCTTCATGAGTATGGCGATGAATTAACTCAAGAAGAACGGAGCGAATTTCTCGATACAGCTAATCGCGAAACAGATCGGCTAACACGATTGGTTAACGATGTCTTAGATCTATCGAAATTAGAATCATCCCATACCTATTTATTTGGTGCAGTTGAATTGGCTCGATCGATCGAACAAACCTTACGTACCTATCAACTTAATGCCAAAGACAAAGGCATCGAACTCTGTCAGGATATCGAACCCGAACTGCCAGACATCTCTGGTAACTATGATTTGATCCTCCAGGTGCTCGCAAATCTGGTCGGCAATGCCCTCAAATTCACCAAAGCGGATGGAAAAGTCACAATCCGCGCCCATCGCGTGTCATTGCAGCCTGAGCCGGGAGAAGAGAATAGTAATACTGTCGTTAGAGTCGAAATCATCGATACCGGAATCGGGATCGATCCTGAAGATCAACGAGCGATATTCGATCGATTCTTCCGTGTCGAGAACCGCGTCCACACTCTAGAAGGAACTGGATTGGGACTCTCGATCGTCCAAAATATCATCGAGAAACATCACACTCAAGTTCATATTACTAGTGCTGTGGGCGTGGGAACCACTTTTTGGTTTGATTTAGCCATCCATCAACCGCAGCTTCCACAGGCAGAAAGTTTGGAACTTGTAGCGGCGAACATAGAGTAGAGAGTAGCGTAATCCTCGGATTAAACCACCCTCTTAGTTAGGGATCTAGATCCCCAGAGCTTAAACCTAAAGCTTGGATATTTGACAGAATAAGCTGGTGAAAACTAGGATTATTGAATCTTTTGGCTGATAATGCACCTAGCAACAGGACTGTGCGAGCGGCTTCTGACTGTCCTAAATAATGGAGTGCTAAACCTTCGGCATAGAATCCAGTTTCATCTCGATCGACCAATCGCTCCAATCCTCGATCCTGTATCGTGCGAGCTTGCTCGAAGTCTTTCATTGCTTTAGGAATATCGCCTAACTCATGATAGACAATACCCCTGTGGTATCGAGCCGAAACATAGTTAGGCGAAATCTCGATCGCTTTACTAAAATTGGCAATTGCATTATTCTTCAAGCCCAATAAACTATTAACTACCCCTAGTATATAATTAGACCAAAAGTAAGATTTGCCGAAAGCGTTCACCGCCTGACAATCGAGTTTAGCGCGGGGATAATCTTTTTGTCGAAAATAAATCCAACTCCGCTGAGTCCAGGCGTTAATATGATGCGGATCGAGATCGATCGTGCTGGTGTAATTAACTAGTGCCAGTTGGAGATCGCCAAGCTCGGCGTAAGTTAATCCCCGTCGAAAATGTGCATCGATAAATTTAGGGTTTAATTCAATCGCTCGATCGCAATCTTGGAGAGCTTCCAAATGATTGCCCAGACAACGATGTATCTCCGATCGATCGTCGTATACAGCAGCGCGAGGCTTGAGATCGATCGTCACATTAAAATCGGCTAATGCACCTTTGAGATCGCCCAATTTTTGGCGCGTGCGTCCGCGAGCATGATGAAACACATGTTGGCGAGATTGCAAGGCAATTGCTCGATCGAAGTCTGCTAATGCTTCAGGGAATTTCTCCAATCTTTCATAACAAATTCCGCGATAACAGTAACCATTCGGATCTTGAGGATAAGTCTCTAGATGTTGATTCAGGCTAAGTAGGGCGATTTGATAGTGCTCGACTTTGACGAGCGCGACTGCATTTAACCAGCGTGCTGACGGATGATGGGGGGAATGTTCGAGAATGCGCTTACAATCAGCTAAAACTTGGTAGTAATTTTTGAGTACTTTTTGGACTAAGGCTCGCTGATAGTAGAAATCGATCTGGGTGGAATCGCATTGAATTGTCAGATCCCAGGCAACTAGAGCACCTTCATAATCTTGAATTTGCTCGCAAACTTGGGCGATGCCACGGTGTGCGCTGGCTAATTGGGGATTCCACTCGATCGCAATTTTATAAGCCGATCGAGCCTTTGCATAGTCTTTGGCGGCCAGAGACTTGTTACCGCTTTTGTAGTATTGAAGTGCTAAATCTTTGGCGGTAACAGAGGGTCCATCTTGGATAACTGGTGCTGCTACTCTTGCCGAAGATTCTACCTTGGGTGACGATTCCGCCGGATGTTCTGGTTTGGCACTGACGGGAGGATCGACAATTACAGCCGATTGGGGACGATTTGCTGGCGGTCGATCTCGCGTCTCTATTGGCGGATTGCGACTCTGTGTTGCACTGCTACTAGTAGCCTCTTGCCGAACAGCAGGCGCATTGACTGGGGATCTCTGTGCTGTCGATTGTGCAGGTGCATTGGTTGATGTGTCACTCGCCCAAGGATCGACGATCTTCGATTCCGCTGGGGTAGAGTGATTATTTGGTAAATCGGCTGATATATCGTTTGCCCAAGGATCTTCAAAACTCGATGGTGATGGCTTTGCTGGATTTGATTTCAGTGTTTGAGCAGGAGGAGTGGATATTCCTAAAATATCTGAATAGTCGTGCTGAGTGGCAAACTCTGGAGCAGAGGAAGGTGAATAGGGTTTCGACATAGCCGGAGTGCCTCAAAAAAAGAATAGTTTATAGCGGGTTATATTGTCGTTGGCGAGAGCCTCTCCGGTGGAGAATCCACAACTCTAGCCATACTCGATCGCTAAATTGAGATTGCTACTGTAATCCAAATATTAGTCCGAAAATTTAGACTAAATAGATGGCCGATCGCGCCGGATCGTTCAGAATCTGAGATAAGTGTACCAACAAGAGTGTTTTTTCGATCTTAACTAAACTCTCGAAAAATCGGCTCAGTATTTACACGACAGTTTAGATTTGTGATGGACAATAAATACCTAAAATTGGCGACAGAGAGAAGAGGGGATCGGGATCATCCCACTTTTTAAAATTCTTAAAGAGAAAATAACCCGATCGCTGAATAGTCTGATGACTGGTTCTTGATAATTTATTCTACGAACAATTAATAAAAAGTTGGATGCTCCCGAGGGTATCTCCATCGAGCCAGACTCAATTCATATCTAAAGCTTCAATCGTAAACACAATTTGCCGATGAAACACAGTGCTTTTGAGTTTCTGAGCGCGCAATGCTGATTGCTGTAGAATTACTCGGGCTGTTTCTGAGTACCCCATATGATATAAAGCCAAACCTTCGGCATATAATCCCGTTTCATCTCGATTGACAGTAGTATTTAAGCCTTGATTTTGGATTGATTGTGCTAGATTAAAATCATCGATCGCTTTGCTTTCATTTTTGAGATCGTATTGTAATAATCCGCGATGATATAAAGCACAAATAAAACTAGGCTCGGAATCCATCACCTTTGTAAAACTAAAAATTGCTTCTTGCTTAAACCCCGACAATGATTGCACCACACCCATTAAATAATTAGCAGGTACCGAGCAACGATCGGCAGATAGAACTGTCTCACAGTCTCTCATAACTGCCGTATATTCGCCGTGCCGAAAGTAGATCCAACTCCTTTGAATATAAGCATTGATATCCTGCGGATCGATCTGGATCAGTCGATGATAATCAGCCAAAGCCGCGTGAAGGTTGCCAACTTCAGTATTAATTACACCCCGTTGATAGTGAGCATTTACTAATTTAGGATTGAGTCGGATTGCTCGGTCGGATTCAATCAATGCTTGAGGATAATCACCTCGATTAATATAAATATCGGCACGATTAACATATGCCTGTGCCAGATAAGGATCGAGTTCGATCGCCCGATCGTAGTCGGACATTGCTCCTGTAAAATCACCCAACTGTTGGCGAATTCGTCCGCGCCTTCTATTTAAAATTGCTAAATTATCTTTGAGATCGATCGCACAGTTAAGATCTATTAATGCCTGTGTCAAATTACCCAATCTCTCGTAGCAGATGCCCCGATAGTAGTGGGCATAGAAATCATCACTCCGTAAGTTTAAATACTGATTGAAATTAAAGATTGCTAGTTGATGGTTCCCGATTTGAAAATGAGCGCGAGCATTCAACCATCTAGCTGAAATGTCACTAGGTTGCTGTTCGAGAATAAACTTACAATCAGCGAGGATTCCAGCACAATCCCCAATTTTTTTGTTAATTAAAGCACGACAGTAATAAAAATCTAAATTTTCGATATCTCTTTGGATCGCCCGATTGCAGGCAACTAAAGCGGTTAGATAATCGCCGACTTCATAGTAAATTCGTGCCAGCCCCCCATCGGCGACGGCGAGAACTGGAGAGATGTTAAGGGCTATTTTATAGTCAGTTTCGGCTTGTCGATAGTCTTTCAACTCCATCGACGATTCACCCCTACCACAATAAGCCAACGCAAAGTTAGGATCGAGTTCTATTGCTTGAGTATAGAACTCGATTGCTCGATCGTGCTCGCCATTAAAGGCTCGATCGTTCCCTTCTTGATATAATTTTTGGACTTGGGTGTTGACTTGCTGCTTGGGCAAATCTAGCGATCTTGCAGATCTCAACTCGATCTTGGGGTGCGGCATAAATGGTAGTTTTCTCGGTATTGCTTCTGGGCATACAATTCGTCATGGCAAATGTAGCCCAATTCAACGTGAGTTCGATGGATTTGTACCATCGGTATCGATAGAGACGGAAAGGATCGGCGATGCGGATCGGCTCCGGTGAATCGAGACTACTGTGGTTGCTTGCTTATTATTCCCCTTTTAGTGGGATCTATTTACACTATAGACATACTTTTTTCTACCACAAAACTAGCATTGCGTCGCGATCGCTAATTTACCAAAAAATACGACTGCAATTTACGACAATCAGTAATTTACATTTAAAATTCATAGTCGGGATTTCCCACCTGAAAAACACTCAAGCCCAGGTTCCGCCACATTCTGCATACTTTGGGCCGATCGTCAATTACCCCGATCGCGTTATATTTACCACGAACATGAAAATAGTATAATTCTGATTTGAGAATATCATCGGGACGCTGGTCATTCGCCGGACGCATAAATAAATCTTTGTAGTGAATATTATGTTGTTTCAACCAAGCAACCGTCAGATCGGAACAGACGCTCGATCGGCCGGATAATAGAATAATATTGGTATCTTTACCCAATTTATCGACGATCTTTGCCACGGCTGGATTGAGCGCGTCTTCACCCACTCGATCCCACGCAAAGGGATGGCGAGTATTGTTAATCGCCAGAGTTCCGTCGATATCGACTAGATAACAATTGGGAAGTTGAGGATCGATCTCTGGGGCTGGATCGGCTACGTGCAGATACTCATAATACATCTGTTCGATCGCTTGTTGTCCGACAGAATTCATTCTCGTTAAATCTCGCTTGACACATTCAGCTAACGATATATCTGTAAAGTCTCTAACAATCAGTTCTGCTTGATATTGTTTGGCTAATTCAGTCGCACGGTTGAGATGAACTGGATTGAGATTAGTATCCGACCAAATCACCGAGTAACCTTGCTCAAAATAATATTCTGTCAACAAGTCTCGGACTTTAATAATCCGTTTTTCTCGTTTATTAGTACCGCCAAGTTGTAATCTCAGATCGTCCTTACAGAGATTAGCTGTTTCGGGATACTTTTGGATATATTCTTTTGCCCATGTGGTTTTACCGCTAGCAGGTAAGCCTTTAGTGAGGATTAGTTTAAGTGACATAAATTGATAATTGATGCTAAAGGTGTAGAATAACTTCAGTTCTGGATAAGAAAAATTGACTTGCTCCGTTCCAGAACCGCCCGCGACTAAAGTGCGGTGCTAATAGCGCAAGTCTGTTGAAACAGACTAAGAAGAATCTATCAGTCTGTTTTAACAGACTTGAGCTATTAGCATGGGGATTAATCCCCATGCGGGTAACGAGCAGAGCCTAAAATGATCGAGCGGCGATCCTCAACCCGTTGGCGTAGCCTCTCCGACAGGAGAAACCCACGTTAGAATAGTTTGAACGAATGTCTTGGCATAGACAATGGAAGCTAGATAATTCAACTTATGAATCTTACTCACTATTCATCATCCGATCGAAAGGGACGTTGATAGCCAGGCTTAATGAGCTTCCAGATTACTTGCTGATAATCTCTGTTGTCCAACATTAGGAATAAAACACCAGGATATTTTTGGGTTTGAAAATACATCGCGTTTTGCTTTCGATCGGCTAAATCTTTGAATGCATTTTTACATTCGGTTTCAATTTCTTGGTATTTAGTTTCCAGGTCTAACTTGGTGTCTTTAACCCAGTTATAGAATTCATCGGGGACAGAATCGAGAAATTGTTCGAGATTTTGGTTTTGGCTCAGACATTCCCAAATATCTTTAGCTTGAACTCTGGTAATAATTCGATGCAGCCGCACATAATCAGCTAGCTTATACTTGAGTCGAAAACCATTCGGCCATTTGAGGATAAACCCCTCATGGTTATGTAATTCGGCTTCGGTTTCGTCGATCGATTTGAGCCATTCAGGAAAAGTCGTAGCTGGATAAATCTCTGCTCGATCGATCCAATTTACCTCGGTATGGTCTAATTCTGCTCCTGTCTGAGTATGTACTGCTGCGAGTAAAACTAACCGCTGTGCGGAGCCATAATCTACAACAATCCGATTGCTGGGATAAATAATTTCAAATAAATAGGTATAGTCTCGATCGAGCATGTCAACATCGGCTTGATAATTAGCTAATAATACCCGTGCCATTTGTGCTTGCTCCGAGGCAAAACTGCCCCGTGAAGCTACTTCCCATTGTCCTTGGTAGTAAAACAAAATAATCAACGATCCATCGAGCTTCTCGTAGATATTCGGTACTCCGTCAGGAAGAGAACCCTGATATTCGCTTAGATTAAAAAACTTGGGTAATGGTCTGGCGATCGATCGATAATTGTCGTCTAGCACTAAACCCCGACAGGCTAGAGTTGCATCCACCCAATATCGATCGAATTGAGCCTTCGCGGTATAGTTGTAAATCGTCAGCGGTAAATTAGGGTGAGTTTGGCTGAGGATATAACCCTGTTCGATCAGTGTCGGTAAGGTCTGCGGGTCAAATGGTAAATTAGTCATACGATCGGCAATAGCAACTCATATCCGTGGTGAAAGTTCGTCTAAATCTAAGTTACCCGATCGACCTTCCCCGCAGCTAATTCTCGTTCTAGTCGCTCAAACCCTCTCAGCTACTCGTATTGACTTCAAATAGATCGTCTCACCCAGGGGATACCCCGAACTAATTTTAACTGTCAACTAATTCAACAAAGATCCAGCAATTCCAAATTTAAATTTTGACATTTCAGAGGAGGTCTACCGATCGATTCTTCATAGTCTGTTTTAACAGACTTGAGCTATTAGCCTGGGGCTTAATCCCCAGGCGGGTAACGAGCGGAGCCGAAAATTATCAATTATTAATTATTAATTAATTTAACTAGCGAGGAACGGGAACTCGATCGATTAATCCAGCAATTACTTTATCTATTTCCAAACCATCTAATTGAGCCTCTGGGCGTAATATTAAACGGTGGCGCAACAGTGGTAAGGCAACTTGTTTAAAATCATCGGGAATGACCATTTGACGACGATCGAGCCATGCGGCGGATTTGCTTGCATGTAACCAGGCAATTGCCGCACGGGGCGAGACTCCTAGACTGAGATCGGGATGTTGGCGCGTCTGTTGAACCAAGGCGAGGAGATAATCGATCGCATTATCGTTGACAGCGATTTGTTGTACGGATTTACGGGCTGCAAGGCAATCGGCAACAGTCGCGACTGGTCGCAAAGGATTTGCATCCGATCTGGCTCCTGGCTGATTTAGCCTAGCACTGAGGAGCAATTTGCGCTCGGCAGCGGCGGGGGGATAATCGACGATTAGTTTAAATAAGAATCGATCGAGTTGTGCTTCGGGTAATGGATATGTCCCCTCAAATTCCAGTGAGTTTTGAGTCGCGATCGTCCAAAATAGATCTGATAATAACAGTCGATCGCCATCTAAGGTGACTTGACCTTCCGCCATCGCTTCGAGTAATGCTGATTGAGTTTTCGGTGGGGTCCGATTAATCTCATCTGCAAGTAAGATCTGGGTAAAAACTGGCCCTTTTTTCAGGATGAATTCTTGATTCCTTAGATCGAAAATATTTGTCCCCAAAATATCTGCGGGTAAAATATCTGGAGTCAGTTGAATTCGTCGAAAATCTGCCTGGATCAGTTGTGATAGTACCTTGACCATCATCGTTTTCCCCGTGCCTGGTACCCCCTCCAAAATGACGTGACCGCCAGTCAGGAGGGCAATCAGGAGCTGATTGGTTGTTTCTGCTTGTCCAAATACAACTTCTTGTAAGGCACTACCGAGTCGTTCAAAAATTGCGTGAGTCATTGAGGGGGTGGGGTGTTGGGTGTTGGGTGTTGGGGTGTTGGGTGTTGGGGTGTTGGGGTGTGGGCAGATACTCCTTGAACTATTCCCGAATCCCGAATCCCGAATCCCGAATCCCGAATCCCCATCCCCAAATTAAATTACTCAGCTAGCACTGTAGCAGTCCGAAGGGTGGAAAGTGCGCGATTGTAATTGAGGATTGCGGTGATGCGATTGCCGCGAGCTTTGGCTAGTTCGGTTTGGGCTTGGATCACGTCTGTTTGAGTACCTACCCCAGCTTGGAACCGCAGGCGGGCTAGTTTGAGACTTTCTTCAGCTTGTTTGAGGGATTGGGTAGAAGTCGCGATGTTTTTTTTACTGGAGCCGAGACTATAGTAAGCTTGCTCGACCTCAAACCGAATTTGATTGCGGGTGGTTGTAAACTGGTTTTCGTAGATCTCTTGGTTGACTTTTTCTCTATTAGAGCGCGCTCCAGCCGAGCCACCATCCCAGAAGTTCCAACTGAACTGTGCGCCCAGACTGTAGTTATCTTGGGCGGAAAGAGAAGTTGTGAGGCTTTTGCCGAGACTATAATTGGCAAAAAGATTGACTTGTGCGGAATCAGCCGCAGCCGCAACAATTTGTTGTTGTTCGCTCACACTGCGAAGAACTAGTTGTTGTTTGACTTCGGGGCGATTTTTGTATGCCAAGACAACACTATCCTCGAGCGAATAGCCCCAACCGCCTAGTTCTCTTACCGTATCGGCTGCTTTGAATTCGGTATTATTATCGACGACGAGGATCTGGGCGATCTTTTTGCGGGCGGTTTGCTGTTGACCCTGAGCATTGGTAAGATCTTGATTGGCTGTAGCCAGTTGGACTTGGGCGCGGAGAATGTCAAATTTGGTACCCACACCAGCCTTTTCTTGAAGTTGAGCATCGCTCAAACTGCGGGTTGCATCTTTGACGGCAGCTTGGTTGATGATGACTGATGAATCGGCTCCTTGAAGATCGTAGTAGGCGGTAATGACAGTCCCACGAATCTTTTGTTCGGTGCGAATCAAATCGAGTCTGTCGAATTTAACTTGTTCTTCCGCTGCTCGAACACTACTTTGATTTCGACCTGTATCCAGAATACTGTAAGTGGCTTGGAGTTTACCTTGGATATTTGTGTCGTTGTTATTTACGGGAGATTGACTCCCAAAAATTACTGGCGAACCCTGAGTTTGAAGGGTACTTGTCAAGCCTACTTGCAATGCTTGGGCTGCTTGGGCTTCACCGATTCCAGTTTGACTTTTATTGACAGTCAGACGAGCGGCTTGGACTTCACGATTGTTACGAAAGGCGATTTCGATCGCTTCTTGCAAAGTCAGTGCTCTATTTTTAGTAATCTGAACTTCATCACCTGTTTTCGGGAGGTTGAGATCGTTCTGAAGTTTGATGGGTGTTGGGGGGGCTGAGGGAATAGGGGGAGTAGGGGGCGTATTTTGGGAGTATTGATTAGACGGCTGTAGTCGATTTTGTGGACGTACTTTTATGACGATGCTTTTCCCTGGAGTATCGATCGATCCTACTCGCTTCGGTTTAGATCGATCGCCTGTAGATGATTGTAAGCTCTGACGAATTCCTACGAAATCTAGCGATTCTGCGCGTGCTGTTTCCACGCCTCCCCATCCACCCCAAGCCAGCGCAATTATCGCACAAATTGCCTGAAATCTCATTTTTGTCTGACGTTCGATGTTAGGTGCTGCCAGACTGTTAGCGAGATCGATCCGTCGATTGAGCGTATGGATTAATTTAATCAGAGTTAGCATAGTTGGGAGTCAGAAGTTTGAATAGAAGTTGGGGCGCAATATTTAATTTGTCTTTAAGTTATTTTCCCTTAATTTTTCAAGAAAGTCAGGAATTCCGCTGACTGGAATCAGCGGAATCTGTAATTTTTCAGCAACTTCGTCGATGGTAACATCATCGAGAAATTTGGCTTCGTCATGTTTGAGCATTACGCTTGGAATTAAGACTCGATCTCCTAAATCTCTGCCTGGTAGTTCTGCGAGCAAATCTTGTCCGGTTAATAGACCTGTAACCGTCATCTTTTGCCCCCAATATTGGCTCGCGATCGCCACTAACTCGACCGTTAGACCTGGAACAGCATTTAACTGGCTCACGATCGGTTGAAAAGCATTTTCGACGGCATTGCCGACAACCCAGGTACAGCTTTGGGGAGGATCGATTTCGGTCACATCCCAATCAGCAATTTCCTCGGCAAATTCATCGAGGAAGCGACGAATCGAACCGACTCCATTACCTAGTTGAGGATAATCTTCATAGTAATCGCTAGATGGTAGTTCTATGCCCGCGATCAGATACCATTCGTCGGCTAACCAAACGAAGGTAGAATCAAGTTGCTGCTTAAATTCTTGTTGTAAGGCTTCGACTTGGGCGATGACAACTTTCGCAATTGCTGGGGTGACAGGGGAAAGTTCGGTGAGATTGGGACGAAACCTTGTCAAGCCGACAGGAACGACCGCAACAGAAGCAACGGCTGGGGTCTCGCCTTGATGAAAACTAGCTAAATCCCGTAAAGTTCGATCGAGATGTTCGCCATCGTTAATCCCTGGACATAGTACTACTTGGGCGTGAATCTCCAGCCGATGGGACTGAAACCATGCCAGTTGATTCATAATTTCTCCCGCCCGCTGATTTTTCAGTAGTTGCGATCGAATCTCTGGTTCGGTAGCATGGACGGAGACATACAATGGGGAAAGCCGCATTTCGGCAATTCGATCCCATTCTTTGGTCGTTAAATTAGTTAAGGTCAGATAGCTCCCATACAAAAAGCTCAACCGATAATCATCATCTTTGAAATATAAAGATTCTCGTTTACCAGGCGGTTGTTGATCGATAAAACAGAATGGACACTTGTTATTGCACTGAATCAAGCCGTCGAATAAGGCTGTCTCAAATTCCAACCCCAAATCTTCATCGTAATCCTTCTCAATCTCGATCTGATGAGCTTTTCCCTTAGCATCTAATACTTCTAGATCGAGAATTTCATCAGCACATAAAAACTGATAGTCAATTAGATCCCGAGGTGTTTGACCGTTGATCTTCACCAATCGATCGCCAGAAGTAAATCCAATTTCTGCCGCGATCGAATCGGGAATAACTCCTGTAATTACAGCCGGACGAATCGTACTTTCACTCATGGACTATAATTTAGGATGATTAACTCGATCGACTAATAGGCTGACTACAGTTATAGTCAATCTACAAAAATTTTGAATTATATCCATAGCTATAGCAATCCTAAATAAGAAGCTCAAATTCATTATATCGTAACTGCTAGCAGACTATGAGGACAGATCCCCGACTTCTTTGAGAAGTCGGGGATCTAGCATCGCTAACTTATTAATTAAAAAAAGGTAAGCATTGCCCACCTTAAACTAAATAAAAATTATTCCCATTCGATCGTTCCAGGTGGCTTGGAGGTGATATCGTACACCACGCGATTTACACCTTTCACTTCGTTAACAATTCGGTTAGAAACTATCTCTAGGAATTCATAAGGAACCTTCGACCAATCGGCAGTCATCCCATCTTCACTAGATACACAACGCAGGACAATTGGGTGTGCATAAGTGCGTTGGTCGCCCATGACACCGACACTATTTACATCTGCTAATAGCACCGCAAAAGCTTGCCAGAGTCGATCGTAAAGTCCTTGTTTATTAACTTCCTGACGGACGATCAGATCGGCATCGCGGAGGATATTCAGACGTTCGGCAGTGACTTCACCGATAATCCGAATTGCTAAACCTGGACCTGGAAAAGGTTGACGCTTAACGATTTCTTCTGGTAATCCGATCGAACGTCCCACTTTTCGCACTTCATCTTTAAATAATTTACGTAATGGTTCGACCAGTTTAAATTGTAAATCCTTGGGTAAACCACCGACATTATGATGGCTCTTGATTTTTACAGCGACTCGTTCGCCACTTTGAGGATCGACATTAGTATCTGCGGATTCAATTACGTCGGGATATAGTGTCCCCTGCGCGAGATAATCAAATGGTCCCAATCGTTTTGATTCTGACTCAAATACGCGAATAAATTCAGTTCCAATTATTTTACGTTTGGTTTCAGGATCGGTAACACCTGCGACTGCTTTGATAAATCGTTCCCGTGCCATCACATATTCAACTTTGATATGAAATTGGTCTTTGAATAACGCGACGAGACGTTCTGGTTCTAGTTTGCGCATGAACCCTTGATCGATGAACATACAAGTCAATTGGTCGCCGATCGCGCGGTGCAATAAAAATGCTAAAGTCGAAGAATCGACACCGCCAGATAGTGCGAGTAATACCTTCTTATCGCCAACTCGGGCGCGAACACTCTGGATTGCTTCCTCCACAAATGCTTCAGTCGTCCAAGTTGGCTGACAACCACAAATATGATAGACAAAATTGCGAATTAACGCGATGCCGCCGATCGAATGCACTACTTCAGGGTGAAATTGCACCCCATATAATTTGCGCTGATGGTCGGCGATCGCCGCGCATGGAGTATTATCTGTATGAGCAATGAGGTCGAATCCGACAGGGAGACGTTCGCAAGAGTCTCCATGACTCATCCACATTGTCGCTCCTTCCTCGACATTTGTCAGCAGATCGATCGGATCGTCGATCGATAGTTCGGCTTTACCATACTCAGCTTTCTTCGCCTTGACGACTTCACCACCGAGTTGCTGTACCATCAGTTGCATTCCGTAGCAGACACCTAAGACAGGAATGCCGAGATTCCAAATTTCCGGGTCGCACTTGGGTGCGCGATCGTCGTAAACTGAGCTAGGGCCACCAGAAAGGATAATTCCCTTCGGATTTAACAGTTTAAGTTGTGCGGCAGTAGTACGATAAGAGATAACTTCGGAATAGACTTGAGTTTCGCGAATTCTGCGGGCAATTAGTTCGGAATACTGGGAGCCGAAGTCCAGAATGACGACCATTTGATGATTGATGATTACTTCTCCCAAGTTACTGTCGGTAGAATTAATCTTGGTTGAATTGGTTTCGGTTTCTGTTGTCACTGCTGACTCCATTGAAGTTGATACGGATAGATGCCGAAATAGCCCACCATCGCGGGTTACGGGTGAGCAACTCTTGATTTAAAGAGTTATTTTAAATAAGATTTACCAGTGACTGATTAAAAAAATTTATATTCGATTAAATCTAGCACAATTGGGTCAAAAATGTTGCCCCAGTGGGACTAGTTGCGATAACTTTTCGCTGTCGATCGAATAATACCGAACCAACGCTGACCGATTGCTGACTCTGACTGTAGATGTATGTCTGGGATCTATTATCGATTCGATCGGTCAAATATCCATAGATTTGTGTCACCCAATTACTCCCCACCACCGTATCGATTTCGTGGAGATATTTGAGTACATCCTCCGCCGTCTCACAATCAAATAACCCAGACAACTGCTCGGCGGGTAATCCCATCCGTGCCGCTGCTGCTACCAAAATCTCCAATCTCCCATCAGCTAAATGGTGATGAGTGTGAAAAATTCCTCCCGCTAACTTCACCAACTTGCCATGATACCCAAATAATAATAACTTAGGCACCCCCAATATCCCCGCCTCAGTTAATAATGGCCCTAACCAGTTAGCCGTCTTAATAATCCGCTCTCGCCCAATCCCCATTTTCTGAGCCAAATCCAACCCATTCTCGCCAATACAAAACACTAGCGGCAAAGATTCAATCCCTTTCCCCTTTCCCCTTTCCCCTTTCCCCTTCCCTCGTAACTCCGCCAAACAAGCCTCCAACTGCCCTGGCGCACTCAAAGGTTGAGAAATACCTGTAGTGCCTAACAAAGATAAACCTTCAACCACCCCAAACGCCGCATTCGATGTGCGGGTTGCCAGGATTCGCCCTTGGGGTAAAATAATTGTCACCCGAATCTTCTGTTCCGGTGTCAACAATGGGGCTAAATTAGCCTGTAGAAGCTGTTGCGCGTAATTATATATAGCGGGAAGATTATCTCGATTAGACTGCTTCCCGACCCCTTCTCCCCCGATTAGAGCGATCGTTTCTACCCGATCTGGATCTGCCCATTCAACTACCGCCCAAACTGGCGTGTCACGAGTCAAATCCAAATTATCGCCAGGATCGCTCAGAGTAATACCAAGAGACATGTTGGGGTTAATGAGGGCGGCTTGTTCGATCGATATTTCCACCTTTTGAGCGGGGGTAATCAAGTCTACAGTGACAACTGATTTATGCTCGTTGGAACGAACTTGCTGTAGACATCGCAATGCGGCGATCGCACTAGCAGTAGCAAAGACGGGTAAAGTATAACCAGAACGCATAAGGGACAATAGAGATAGGTCGATCGAATCAATACCAATTGCAATAATAATGTAATTTAAAACTCACCGATCGGCAAAGTTTTTCCTTTGGAAAATAGCCGTTTGTTTGCTATAATGAAACACATTTTGACAAAATTTTATCAGATCGGGTTCGGTAGAGCCATGTATTTATGACTAAAAAACGTGTTTTATCTGGCATCCAACCAACTGGTAATTTACATCTCGGCAATTATTTAGGCTCAATTCGTAACTGGGTAGAACATCAACAGGACTATGAAAATTATTTTTGTGTAGTCGATCTTCATGCGATTACGGCTCCCCACGATCCTCAGACTTTAGCAGAAAATAGCTACACGATCGCAGCCCTATACTTAGCGTGTGGCATTAGTGTAGAACATGCAAGTATTTTTATCCAATCCCATATTCCCGCTCATAGCGAACTAACTTGGTTGCTAAATTGTGTCACCCCTTTGAATTGGCTCCAAGATATGATTCAATTCAAGGAAAAAGCTATCAAACAAGGAGAAAATGTCAATATGGGACTATTGGATTATCCCGTATTAATGGCTGCAGATATTCTGTTATATCAAGCTGATAAAGTTCCCGTTGGTGAAGACCAAAAACAACATTTAGAATTGACTCGGGATATTGCCGCTAGATTCAATCATCAATTTGCCAAGAAAAATCCCGTATTCAAAGTACCTCAGGCTCTGATTCAAACTGATGGCGCAAGAATCATGAGTCTTACCGATGGCACCAGGAAAATGTCAAAATCCGACTCATCAGATCTGAGTCGAATTAATTTATTAGATAGTCCCGAGCTAATTCAGAAAAAAATCAAAAAGTGTAAAACAGATCTCGAACGTGGGTTGACATTTGAATCGATCGATCGACCGGAATGTCGCAATTTACTCACTCTGTATATGTTAATGTCTGGTAAGCCCAAAGAGACGGTAGCTATTGAGTGTCAAGACTTGGGCTGGGGTCAATTCAAACCACTACTGACAGAAGCCACGATCGAACATTTACGTCCGATCCAAGCTAAATACCAAGCAGTAATGACCGATCGAACTTATCTAGAATCTATCCTCAGTGACGGCAAAAATCAAGCTGAATCGATCGCTAATCGAACTCTGACTGAAGTTAAAGCTGCGCTAGGTTTCTCTGTTCCTGGAACTTAACATCAATCTCCCATTACTCTACCCTCTCGCCTCAGCCGCTTTTTGTTCGTCTTGAGTTTGAGGGGGACGATAACCGTGTTCAAAGGCAAATCTGACTAACTGAGAGCGATTTTCTAGATTTAATTTGGTGAGAATATTGCTCAGATGAGTCTGAACGGTACGCGGACTAATAAACAGTCGTTGACTGATCTGTTTATTAGTTAAACCTTGAATCACTTCCCAGAACACTCGTGCTTCAGCCGGAGTCAATGGTAAATCTTCCGCTGGTTCTGGATCTTTACTTTGAACCATTGATTCTGCTGAATTTTCACCATAGTCAGCTCCAGCGTTGCTGTCATCAGGCACTTTTTGCATCAAGCGTACCATCTCAGCGTGAATGCGCCGAGAACGTTCGAGCTGGGCTTCAATTTTAGCTAGTAACTCTAATGGCTCAAATGGTTTGGTGATATAGTCATCGGCACCAATGTAATGACCTTGAATCCGATCTTCGAGATCCTTTTTTGCAGTCAAGAAAATAAATGGTACTAACTGTCCGGGTCTTGTCGCCCGCAACCGCCGACAAAACTCTAACCCATCCATTCCTGGCATCATGATATCTGATACCACCAGATCTGGCGGATCTTGGGCAAAAAGTTTTAACCCCTGAACTCCTGATGTAACTACATTGACCGAATAACCCCGCTTTTCGAGATAGCGGGTAAGCACTGCTTGGAGTGTTTTATCGTCGTCTACTAATAATATTTTTTTCACGGTTCCATCCTTGAGTTCACGACTATGTTTGAATTTCGCATCCGTTCTTAACTTCTCGCCTCGGCCGCTTTTTCCTCATCCTGAGTTTGAGGGGGACGATAACCGTGTTCAAAAGCAAATCTGACTAACTGAGAGCGATTTTCTAGATTTAACTTGGTGAGAATATTGCTCAGATGAGTCTGAACGGTACGCGGACTAATAAACAGTCGTTGACTGATCTGTTTATTAGTTAAACCTTGAATTACCTCCCAGAACACGCGAATTTCAGCAGGAGTCAATGGCAGATCTCCCTCTGGTTTAATCTTTGCAGGTGGTGTTAGTGATGCTTCCGGTATATTTTTATCGTTTTCAGTCCCGATCTCAATACCATTCGGAACGTTGCGGATCATTGCTATAATCGCCGAATTAATTCGATCTGTCCGCTGGAGTTGGGACTGAATTTTAGCCAGTAGTTCTAATGGCTCAAACGGTTTGGTGATATAGTCATCGGCACCAATAATGTGACCTTGAATTCGATCTTCTAGATCCTTTTTCGCCGTCAAGAAGATGAATGGTACTAACTCCCCAGGTCTAGTCGCCCGCAACCGACGACAAAATTCTAGCCCATCCATCCCTGGCATCATGATATCTGATACGACTAGATCTGGCGGATCTTGTTGGGTAAAAAGCTTTAACCCCTGAACGCCTGATGTAACCACATCTACTGAATAACCTCGCTTTTCGAGATAGCGGGTGAGCACTGCTTGAAGCGTTTTATCGTCGTCTACTAATAATATTTTTTTCACGTTTGTATCCTTCGGGTCACAACGATTTGTGGGGGAAATGGGGTCAGAATATGAATTAATAAATTTAGGCTGGCAGTTTATTTACCTTGAGAATAAATAATTTATATATACTGGACTAATTGTCTTGAACCCGATCGAAATCCCTAAATTGCAGACATTGGTGTATGATTCAATGTTGTTGAATGTAGTTTGTTTCGGTCTAGATGTGGTGATGAGTTGGTGCGGTTGCGCTAAACGCAATTGCCGACCCACCTATATATTCCTACTTACAACTATACAATCAGGAAAGTTACTAAAAATGCAGAATAAACTTTTGGCACCGACGATTGGCTGACGCATTACCTTCACAGATCGCCAATCGTAGGCATTACCGCCGATCTGTAATCATTCACGCTAATCCTAATTATTCTCTTTAATTTAGAGAGATGGCACGGATATCGATATTCGATCGACTGCTCACGGTGGGTTTGAGCGGCCTGTATCCAATACCTACAAGGGAAAAAGTGCGATCGAGTAGTCGAACATCTATGGGAGTTAGATCGTCTGAAAATCGGATTTCATGTATCAATGTTTACCACAAATCTACCAACAACGATCTCCATCGCAACTCACCGAAATGCGATCTGCAGATCCTTGCCGCCTGATAAACTAGTAACTGGCGATCGATAGGTACCTCCAAACAATTTCTACAGCAGCATTAGTTAACTAGTTAGAATCGGCTACCGAGCATCGAGCAATTATTGACTACGGGCAACTATCGGCCGATCGCGCGTGAAGGACAAATTCCCCTCCCACCTCGGGCTAGTAATGCACCGCTAATACTCATCTCAGAGCGCGCTTAACCGACATTGAATCAGGTTGTCGATCGAAAGATAGATGCGCCAGGATTGCGGGTGTGGAAGAACGATTTAGAGGCACGGGTAAATTATTATATCAATATTATTTGTCGCCAAAAAAATTTACCCAAGCCCCAAGTCACGCCGGAAGCGATTCGCCGTTTGCACGCAGATGATTTTCCAGGTAATTTGCAGGAATTACAAGAAATGGTCGATCGAGTATTGGTACAACCACAAGGGCGTAATCTGCATCTCAATTGTCAGCAGTTAAAAAATACTACTCAAATAATTACGATGAAATATAAATCGTCAAATTTTATCTTGCCATTTCTCCACCAAAAATTGCATTTCTGGTAATAATTTCACATAATATAATTCGTCAAATCCTTCTGTATAATTAGGCAACTCTAATCTTTTGGCAGTTCCAAAAATTCCCTTTTCTGGAATCTGTTGAGCTAACGGACGTTGTCGATCTCTTTCGATCGCATCCCGCACCCGCGACTCAAAATAGTAACCGACAACTTTGAATTTATGCTGTCTAGCTGGTTCGATATATCGCTGTCTGTCTAATTTAGTTGGGTTAGTATTATCGATTACAAACTGCTGGTGGATTTCTAAACAAGTCTCAAACATTCGCTGTTCGCGGTGTCGAGTTTTGAGCATGTCTAAATTAATTCGCACATGAGTCAGTCCAAATTCGTGGTGATAAAATGTCGATTTACCACAGGCTTGGATGCCAATAAATATAATTGCTTGCATCGGAAGATATCTGAAAAGGCGACTATCGATGAGCGGATATACTTACAGTTCGCACCCCATACACTCCCATTATGCCTGATACCGCAAACTACTGTCAATTAAAAAAATCCCGCATGTAAATTCCCTCTTGGGAGCTACCGTATATACACAAGTTATTTGAGTTGCTGCGTAGTCCTGATACCCCACCCCAGCCCTCCCCTTTCCTAGGGGAGGGAGCCGGAAAGCCCCCCTGTCGAAGGGGGGTTGGGGGGGTAAGCCCACTGCAAACGAAGTCCAGCAGACTTGTATATATAGCAGTACGAAGTCATGTCAAGACAAATAAGATAGAATGGGATAAAGACAAAAAAGATACAGATGCCAGCACCATACAGCCAAGATTTGCGGATAAAAGCACTTGCAGCAGTAAAAAGAGGAGAGCAAAAAGCAAG
>NZ_JANOJV010000076.1:0-3695 GCF_031418915.1 Chamaesiphon sp. VAR_48_metabat_135_sub
GTTTAGGTTTGTGTATATAGAGTTTGGGCCAATCGTAGTATCAGAGAAAGATACCTTTGATTGAGAGGGATTATTCCAAGCCGTTGTATTATTATTGGTGCCTAGTAAATAAAAGATCCCATTATCTATTGGAGTATTGGCACTATTAAAAGCTCCTGATTGGTATCTATTTCTATAACTAAAGTTAATCGCTCCATTTGCTGTGAATTGTAAGTTTACGACATAAGCACCGATTGCTAAGTTGATGGTTTGCCCAATCGAATTATTAAAATCAGAATAACAAATAATCCCATCGGTGTTCGCTGGAGAAGCACCATTTCGTTTGCAAATTACTACGCCTGTTGGTGCGCTAACAAATGCATATTTGGGGAAATCAAAGCTATTAAACGTCCAGCGAGTAGTATTATAATTTAGTCCAGTTAGAGGCGTACTGGTATATCCACTCACAGCAGGTAATACGAGATTGGCCACAGTGGAGTGACCAAGTGCGGGAACGGTAGTAACTAGGTGAGCGTAATAATCACCAGTACTTAGATTGAGAGTGGCATTGGCTAGTGCGGCATTCGCCCAGTTAAAAATAAAATTGGACACTTAAACAACTCCTGGAAAATAATCGATCGGTAATTCAATATTGGCTCCAAATCGTAATTTGCAGCTCCCTAGTTTGCGGCCGCAGTTATCTAACGCCATAAATCCGGTGTAAATATCATTAATATCGGCTACTGGTGGCCCTGAATATCCACATTCAGAACTGCGGTACTGGGAGGCACAATAGTTAGAGCGATAGGCGCGGCCTGGGCAATAGCGATTTTCCAGATTAAGAGCCGCCAATTCCCATTCGATGATTAGATTGTTGTGAGTAGTTTTTTGCTGGATTGTCCATTGTTCTACCTGAAGTAATTCTGCCGATCCAATTTGGAGATAGCTTTCTAACGTGCGATATCGCCAGATTGTTGCACCGAGCAAATCATCGTACATTTGTACTAAATTACCGATACTATTTTGGATATTGGAGATCGAGATTTTGGGTTTGGGTAGAGTCCGCCCATTGCTCTCAAACCCGCTGGTTTTGGCATCGAGATGCCCCCATTGCTCTCCCAGCCATGTTGTTCCTCTCCAGGATGTAAACCTAAATACCTCGTTGGGATTGTTGGGATTAAAGTTCGAGATCATGAATAGCTCGCACATTGGGCTAGTTGATAATTTTTGGAGGTCTCCAGTTAGTGACATTTGATATTAATGTAATTTTAGCGGCGGTGGATGCGGCTTGGGCTGAAGAGATGAAGGCGGTTGAACGTGCTTTTGTCGAGGCGATTTCGGACGATCAGTATGAGTGGCCAAATCAGACTTTGCGTCAGAATGGGGATGTGGTGGGTAGTCCTCGAAATATCGTCGATACTGGTAAACTGGTGGGGAGTCAGTACTTAAATACTATCGCACCTGGAGAGGCAGAATTTGGCTGGACGGATCATAATCCCGAACTTAATCACAATGGCGGGATGAATACGATTAATGGGCATCGTTACTACCATCGTCCGCGTCCCTGGACTCAATATGGGATTAGTGGAGATACTGAGGCTCCGCTGGAGTATCAGCGGGCTGATGCGGTGCTAAATGTGCCTAGAGATTTTGAAGCAAGATTGTTTCGTTTTTTAGAAACTGATGTCGATTGATATTGTAGGAATTAAGGCTAAGTTAGCTACTCAATTAGTGACCGAGTTGGGATTGTATACAGCAACAAATGGATCGACAGTTCCAGCGATTTACATTGTGAATAATCTGGACATAGATCCGCCTAGGGACGTTGAAATTAGCGGGATTGAGTGTTTGGTCTATCGGGTAGTCGATCGGGTGCCACAGGCATGTTTTCAAGGGGTGGTCGATCGATATCAAGTATCGGTCGAGCTGATTCAGCACGATCGGACTAAGAATCTAAATAATGCTTTAGAGACTTTATTCTGTTATTGGCAACGAATTAGAATTGCTTGGCATCGGAGGCAGACAGAAGAGAACCTAGAACAGGTTAAATTATATTTACCAGGCGAACACTATTTTAATATTTTAAAATGAAGTCGATTCATCCCAGTCAAGTTATTACAGGCTCAGACTTATTAATTCGCTGGAGTGCTACTGGATCGATTGCTAGTTTTACAGAATTAGATATTATCTCCAACTACTCCTTGTCTGTTCAATGGCAAACCAAACCGATAATGCCTGTGAATAAAGAGTTTGAGGAGACAGCAAAACTATCGTTAAAAGGGACGCTGAATTTTACCACGCTCACAGATCGAACGTTTAACATGCCCGAATATGTATGGATTGAGATTGGCTTACTAATTAAAGAACTAGCTAATGGCGATCGATGGATCTGGAATCGAACGGGTAAGTATTTGGTCGTGAGTGATACCCAGAACATCAAGTCTGATGATATGGTGGAGCATCAATATTCGATGGTTAGTCAGAAAACTATCGTTCCCGAACTAGTCTTAGTACCTGCAGCTAGACAAGTTTTCTACCAAGCACCTTCGGCCGCAGGCATTCGAGCACATACAAGTTTTGGATCTGTAACATTTGTCAAAATTCTCTAGGGATTTAAAATAATCAAGTAAGTGGGAGAACTAAAAGTTGTTTGAGCGGAAATTTCGGGGATTAAGCTGATTGTATTCTCAAACCAACTATCGACAATATCTGCTAAATAACAACTAGCAAAATAGGCATTTACATCGATCGAGATAGTAGTAACAATCCAGCCACTATAGTCTCCAGTGGTATCTTGAGTGCGAACGCGAACTGTACAGTCTCCAAATCCGACACTAGGAATTAGATAGGCGGGAGAACTAGTGGTAATTGTGACAGGTGATTGTCCGAAGATCGTGTATTCGAGTTGATAGGCTGTGGTATAGGTGGCTGGATTGGGTGCGCTCCAAGCTACACCAATATTAATATCGATGCCGTAAGAGGGCGTTAATACTAGATTTTGAGGTGGTAATGGTGGCGATGGGGGGAGCACAGATCTAGGTGGCTGCACAAAATTTTGCCCTTGCTCGATTGCCGCATATTTATTGGGATCGTGCAGTAAGGCAAGAATTTCAAAGCGGTGGGTTTCTGGCTCCGCGCGGGAGATAACTCGATAGTAGCTAGGCTGCAGATCGGTACCAGCAATTAACCAACTCGCTTGAGGATCGGGGATGGTGGCGAAGTTGGGGGAGATTGTGACAACGCTCCCCGTAATGCTGGAGATTGTTCGCTCGACTAGGGTTGCGTCTGGGAGAGTGCAGCTAATCGTATAAGTCCCTGCTGGTAACGTAAGTGGGCTATCGAGGGTTAGCGTATTAATTGTGGCAGTTTCGATCCGTCCCCAGCGACGTAATCCCGCACGATCGCGATCGCCAACCTGAATTATATCGCCAGGGCGCACGAGAGCACCATCTAGCCCTGTCTGGATGGTGATGCTTTCCTTTTGAGCTTGCTCGGAATAGATCGCCCATTTACCAATCCGCTGGGCTTGCCCTCGACTGGTGCAGGTTTGGGTGGCATCAATGCGGAGTTCCTCCACTCCACGTTTTAAAATATCTGCCCGATCTTCGTAAATTTCATAATCGGTATTGTTGGGGACATCTGACCGTGTATAGCTGACTACCGCTCGATTGCGACGATTGCGGTACGGTGTCCCAGCATAGCTAAACGTTGCATTG